>JAGSPQ010000882.1 GCA_018262385.1 Myxococcaceae bacterium
CAGCAGCACCCCGCTCACCGTGCTGCTGAACAGCCCGAAGACCTGACCGATCAGCAGCGCCGCCACCGAGTAGCCGAGCACGCGCTTGTAGATCTCGGAAGAGACCGCCACCAGCGGCTGGATCAGCCAGCCTCGCCACGCCGGCTCCATCACCGGAAGCGGATCCGCCGGCGGCTCGAGCGCCGCGGGCCGCGGGGCCGAAACAGGAGGAGGCGGGCGGCTGGCCGCGGTCGGGGCGGCGCGGGTCTCGCGCACCTCGGCGGTGGGGGGCGCCGCCGCGGCCCGGGCCTGCGCCAGCACTCCCGCCATGAACGCCAGCTGATCCGGAGTGCCCAGATCCGCGCCGCAGCGCTCGCACAGGGTGGTGAACCGCGAGTTGTCACTCGCGCACTTCGCGCAGCGCCGCAATCCCCCCCCGGAGCCACCGGCGGACTTGTTGCTGGTGTCGAGCTCGAGCTCCTCCACCTGGTCCAGCCGCGCGTGGGCCACCGGCGCCTGCACCGTCGCGTCGTCCGGCTTGCCCTCGAGCCCCCGGCGAAGCGCCAGCGCCAGCTCGGCCATCGACGCGTGCCGCCCGTTCGCCCGCTTGGCCAGGCAGCGCAGCACCACCGCGTCGAGCGCCGGAGGAATCCCCGCATCCGGCGCGCGCTGGGTGAGCGGCACCGGAGCGACGTTGAGGTGCTGGTGAACGAGCGCGCTGGCGCCGGGGCCCTCGAAGGGAGCCACCCCCGCCAGCAACCGGTAGAGCATCACTCCGAGCGCGTACTGATCGGCGCGGCCATCGAGCGGCTCGCCGAGGATCTGCTCGGGCGCCGCGTACTCGGTGGTGCCGACCATCATTCCAGTGCCGGTCAGCTGGGTGTCTTCGGAATCTCCCCGCGCGATCCCGAAGTCGATCAGCTTCATGAAGTCCGGATCGGCCCGGGTCGGGACCCGCATCGCGTTCGCCGGCTTCACGTCGCGATGGACGATTCCCGCGACGTGCACCGCCTCGAGCGCGGCGCAGAGCTGCACGCCGATGTGCACCGCCCGCTCGGGCGACAGCCGCGTCTCGCGCTTGAGCACCCGGCCGAGCGACTCCCCCTCGAGGTGCTCGATCACCAGGTAGAGAATCCCCCCCACCCGTCCGAAGTCGAGCGCGCGCACGATGTTCGGGTGGCTGAGCGCGGCGGTCTGGCGCGCCTCGCGGATGAAGCGGCTGGCGGCGCGCTCGACGTCCTCGTCGTTCGCGCGCATCACCTTCACCGCCACCACCGTCCCCGAGCGGAGATCGGTCGCGCGGTACACCTCGCCCATCCCTCCGCGCCCGAGCACGGCGTCGAGGCGGTAGCGGTCGGCGATCGTCTCGGGAGCAGCAGGCCGCATGGTCCGCGCGCTCAGTTGCCGGTCGGAGTCAGCGCCGCTTCGGGGTTGCCGCCCCCGAGCTTGCGCAGCATCGCGACGATCGCGTCGAGGTGCTCGGGCTTCAGCTCCGCTCCGAACGCCGGCATCTCCTTCAGCACCCCGTCCCGCGTCTCGCTGATCCCGCGGGTGACCCGGTTGCGGATGAACTCGTCGGTGGTCTTCTGCTGCCACGCCGCGGTGGTGAAGTCCGGCAGCTTGAGCTTGAGCCCGGTCTCGGTCTGCCCGCGGCCGTCCACGCCGTGACAGGCGGAGCACTTCGCCTTCCACAGCCGCGCCACCTTCTTCTCCGGGACCTCGGCGAAGCAGACCGACGCGACCAGCAGGCAGACCGGCAGGATTGAGAGGCGCATCGGGCGAATATGCCCCAGAAGCGCCGCGGTCAGAGCCGCGAACTGCTCACTGCAGCCCGACCACCTTCGCCAGCCGGCCTTCCGCCGCGGCCAGCTCCACCTTGCGAATCTCGACCTGGCTGCGCGCCTGGGCCGCCGCGCTCGCGGCGAAGAAGCGCCGGGTGTCGATGTCCGACAGCTCGAGGGCCGTCGCCACTCCCGCCGCCACCGCCGACTCGAGCTGCTTCTGCGCCCGGGCCGCCAGCGCCGCCTGCGACTCCGCCTGGGCCAGCGCCGCCTCGGCAACCACCAGGTTCGCGCGGGTGGCCGACCAGTTGGCCTTCGCCTTCTGCCGGGTGCTCTGAAGCTTCGCCCGGTTCTCGGCCTGCTTCGCGTCGTTCTCGTACATGTTCGCGTAGCGAACCCCGCGGTCGTAGAGCGGGATGTTGACCGCGAGGATCAGGTCGTAGCTCAGGTGCTCGCCGGTGAAGCCGGTGTTCGAGTTGTAGTTGCCCTTCGCCTGCGCCACCACGGTCGGCATCCAGGCGAGCCGGTCGTACAGGTGGAAGGCGTCGAGCGCCTGCTGGCCCTTGCTCAGTGACTGGACCATGAAGACCTGGTTCCACGGCTCGGACTCCTCGGGGGCGGGCGCGCCGAAGTCGGGCTTCGCGCTGCCCTCGAGCGGCCGCACCGCTTCTCCGGTGAGCGCCTCGAGCATCCCCAGCAGGTACTCGCGGTTGCCGGCGAGCTGGGCGAGGCTGTTGCGCGCCCCGGCGGTCTCGCTCTGGGCGCGCAGCAGCGCGACCTCGACCGCCATCCCGACCGCCATCTGGGCGCGGATGTCCTTCTCCCGCTTGAGCGCCACCAGCTCGGCCTCGCGGGCGGCGGCCTCCAGCTGGGCGATGCCCTCCAGGCCGAGGTAGACCCGGGCGGTGCCGAGCAGCACCTGCTCGCGCGCCTCGAGGGTGCCCAGCCGGGCGGCCTCGACGCCGTCCGAGGCGGCGGGGATCAGCAGCACCTGCGGAGTGAAGAGGATCTGCGAGACGAGCAGCGAGCCGTAGCCCGAGTTTTCTTTGGTGATGTAGACCGGAGCGGGGATCAACCCCGGGTTCTGCTGGGGGATCATGTAGACGCCGCCGATCAGGTTGACGAAGCTCTTCAT
>JAGSPQ010000883.1 GCA_018262385.1 Myxococcaceae bacterium
TCCACGTGCGGGTGGTGGAGAAGATCGAGCTGCCCAAGGACGATCCGGGGCTGAAGGTGCAGGCGACCTATGCGGCAGGTGATGCGGGGGCCGCCCTGGCCGCCGCCGCCGCCTGCGCCGCCGAGACCGAGTCCTGCCGGATGCTGGAAGGGAAGATGAGCGAGCTCAACGGGCTGCTCAAGCGGCTCGAGGCGCTCCAGCCGGCGGAGCTCGAGACGGCGCTGCGCCTGGATCGGCAGATCGCCGGGGGCCGGTCGTCGCCGCAGAGCAAGCCGATCGCCACCCGGATCTCGGCCACCTTCTACCGCAAGGCCTCGGCGGCGAAGACGGTCGGCGACTGGCCCCAGGCGATGCAGAACGCGCTCAAGGTCGTCGACGCCGAACCCGGGCACGCCGGGGGCCAGGCGATGGTCGCCGAGGGGCGAGAGCGCGCCCGCGAGCTCTACCTGCGGTGCTACCAACAGCGGCAGACCGAGCCCGAGCAGGCGGTGCCGCTGTGCAACGAGGTGATCGCGATGCTGCCGGCGGGTGATTCTCAACGCGAGAAGGCCGAAAAGGTGATTCAAGCGCTTCGCGCCAAGTAGCCGAACGTAGGGGGAACGCCCCCTTGGCGACAGATGACCAACGCTGTCACAATCAGTCAGTTGGACGATCGCTGTGGTGCCTCACCGCGTCATAAGGGTTTGTCGACAGGCCTCCTCCTCCTCCCGCCCGCCGAAGACCGACTGGGGTTGCCACGCCTGCCTCCGCCGGGGGCCCCCCCCGCGCCAGAAGGGCCACCGGGCAGGCTCCGCGGGTCAGCGCTCCTCCCGCTCCCGCCCAGAAGCTGATCTGCAGCGCCGGCCCCTGCGCCGGGCAGGAGTTCAGCCTCGAAGGCGATGAGGTGGTGATTGGCCGGTCGGCCGACAACGCGATCGCCATCCCCGACACCTCCGTCTCCCGCAAGCACGTGCTGCTGCGCCGCACCCCCGAAGGCTGGGCCGCCAGCGACATGGGCAGCGGCAACGGCACGATGGTGAACAGCAGCGCGATCGCCGAAGAGACGGTGCTCAACAACGGCGACGTGATCGCGATGGGCGACACCGAGCTGCAGTACGTCGACGAAGCCGCGGCCCAGCGCCCGGCCCGCCGCAACTCGTCCGGCGCCGAGCTGGGCGGCGGGCGCCGGCCGGTGGTGCGCAGCTCCCGCCTGCGCAACCAGGAGGATCCGGAGGCGAAGGCGAAGAAGAAGAAGCTGCTGATTCGCATCGGCGCGGTGGCGGTGGTGCTGATGGCCGGGTTCGTCGGCTTCAAGATCATCCAGAACAAGCGCAATGAGGCGGCCGGCGCCAACGCCGCGATCGTCGCGCGCACGATGGAGCAGCTGCGCACGATGAACCAGGAGGCCCGCAACCTGATCCGGGCGGGCAAGTGGGCCGACGCGAAGGCGATCCTCGAGCAGGTGCAGGCGGCCAACCCGACCTTCGGCGGCGGCACCGTGCAGCAGTACATCGCCAAGACCGAGCAGGAGATTCCCAACGAGCAGCACCTGCTGAAGGCCGCCGAGTTCATCAAGCTCGCTCAGATCACCGAGGCGCACAAAGAGCTGATCCAGGTCAGCAGCGACACCCTGCAGACCGAGCGGCGCGAGAAGGTGCGATCTGATCTCGAGGCGAAGATCGACACCCGGCTGCGCGACGCCCGCGACCTGGTTCCGATGAGCTCCGAGCTGGCGAAGATGAAGGAGCTGCTGGCGATCGCCAATGACGTCCTCGGTGCGAAGGAAGATCACCGCGACGCGCTGGAGTTCAAGGAGACCGCCACCAAGACGATCGACCGGCTCGAGCATCCGTTCGTGGCCCCGGCGGCCCCGAAGACCCCGTGGATTCCGGTTCAGCAGCAGTTCCAGAACGGAGACCAGGCCGGCGCGGTGGCGATGGCGAACGCGTGCGCCGGGCAGTTCAAGCAGTGCAAGGCGCTGATCGGGCAGATCCAGGACTTCAACGAGAAGAACAAGAAGCTCGAGAGCCTCGGGCCCGCCGAGCTGATCGCGCTGCTCGAGCTCGACCGGAAGATCACTGGCGGCCAGCCCAGCCAGCTCTCGAAGCCGATCGCCACCCGGGTGGTGACCGCCTACTACCTCAAGGCCACCTCGGCGAAGTCGAAGGGCGACTGGGGCCAGGCGGTCGAGTACGCCAAGAAGGTGCTCCAGGCCGACTCGGGCCACCCGGGCGCTCAGGCGATCATCAGCGAGGCGCGCGGGCAGTCGAGGGAGCTCTACCTGCGCGGCTACCAGCTGAAGGATGGCAACCCCGACGAGGCGATCACCTTCTTCAAGCAGGTGATGCAGATGACGGTGAAGGGCGACGAGTTCCACGAGAAGGCGAAGTCGCAGCTGGAAAAGCTCAAGCAGTAGCGGTTTTTTCCGCGCGCGAGGCGTAAGCCAGCCCAGATGAAGCAGCAGGATCTCTTCGGCGGCGCGCCCCCGAAGCCGGCCGAGCCGGTGAGCGCGCCCAGGCCCGCTCCAGCGCCTGTCGCCGAGCCCGAGTGGGTGCGCGCCGGGACCGCGGTCGAAGCGCCGCCTCCCGCGCCCGCGCCGGTGCGGGCGGTGGCGGCCCCAGCCAGCGCTGCGCCCGAGCCGCAGCCGGCGTGGCGGCGCGAGCCGGCGAAGAAGAGCGAGCCGAAGGTGCTCACCGTCGGCCAGCTGACCCGCGCGATCAAGGAGACCCTCGAGCCGGCCTTCGGGCGGGTGCTGGTGCGCGGCGAGGTGTCCGGGTTCCGTGGGCCCAACGTGCGCGGCCACCTCTACTTCTCGCTCAAGGACGACGCCTCGGCGATCGACGTCAAGATCTGGGCGACTACCGCGGCGCGGCTCACGTTCGCCCTCAAGGACGGGCTGTCGGTGATCGTCG
>JAGSPQ010000125.1 GCA_018262385.1 Myxococcaceae bacterium
GATCCGGAAACTGCCCGGCATCCCCGGCAGCAGGCAGACCAGCTCCTCCGGCGCCAGCCGCCCGGACAGCAGGGTGCCGGTGACCACCGTGCCGAACCCCTTGAGCGAGAAGGCGCGATCGACGGGCAGAAACGCCGGCCCCTCGGGAGGCCGGGGGCGCGCGCGCTTCGCGTCGGCCGAGCCGTAGCGCAGCTCGCCCTTCGCCAGCGCCTCGCACTGGGCGGAGATCTCCTCTTTGAGCTCCTGCAGCCCTTCGCCGGTCTTGCTGCTGACGCACAGCAGCGGCGCATCCTCGAGGAAGGTGGCCGCGGTGAGGGTGCGCAGATCCGCCTCGAGCAGCGCCAGCCAGCCCTCGCCGAGGTCGGGGAGCAGGTCGGCCTTGGTGACGACCAGGATCCCCGCCCGCACCCCGAGCAGGGTGCAGATGTCGACGTGCTCGCGGGTCTGCGGCATCACCCCTTCGTCGGCGGCGACCACCAGCAGCGCGAGGTCGACCCCGCCCGCGCCGGCGGCCATCGCCTTGACGAACCGCTCGTGGCCGGGGACGTCGACCACTCCGACCTGGCGGCCGGAGGGCAGCAAGAGGTGCGCGAAGCCCAGCTCGGTGGTGATGCCCCGCTTCTTCTCTTCGACCAGCCGGTCGGTGTCGATTCCGGTGAGGGCTCGGACCAGCGAAGTCTTGCCGTGGTCGACGTGACCCGCGGTTCCGACAATCACATCAGGGCCCGGAACCGCTGATCGGTCGACAGGTCATAGTCCCAGGGGAAGACGAAGAAGACGCCCGACTTCTGCCAGAAGAAGTCCGGCGCGTAGCCCTCGGGCCGGCAGACCAGCGCGCTGGTGGCGACGCGCTTGGCTCCGGCGACCTTCGCCAGCTCGGAGGCCAGCTCGAGGGTGTCGCCCGAGGCGGCGATGTCGTCGACGATCACCACCCGCCGGCCCTTGAGCGCCCTGGGCATCACTCCCGACAGCCCGGGGGCGGCGGAGACTCCCTGGTCGCGGCTGCGGCGGGAGATCCGCACCGGGTAGAACTCGGCCTTCAGCGCGCTGGCGAGGGCGCCGCCGACGAAGACGCCGCCGTGGGCGACGCCGACCACCGCCTCGGGCTTGAACTTCTTGCCCAGCTCGCGCGCCAGCTGCTGCACCACCGAATCGAACTCGGCCCAGGACAGCTCGCGCGCGGTGCTGTGCGAGCCCGACCGGTCGATGCCCTCGAGCACCGCCGGCGACTCGGGGGTCTTGCGGTGGGTGAGCCGCTTGGCTCTGGGCGCAGCCTTCTTCTTCTTCTTCGGGGTCGGTTTCTTTTTCGGAGCCATGGGGGTTACGGAGCGCAGGAGTCGAAGCTTTGGGTCGCCAGGCCGGTGGTCACCCGCATCCCGCCCATCCGGCAGGTCGCGGAGCCGGGACAGACGGTGGCGGCGGTGCAGGCCTGGAAGCAGGCCTTGCCGCTGCCGGTGGAGGGGGCCTGGAGGGTGCCGCAGACGCCCGAGCTGCAGTCCGCGTCCCGGTTGCAGGCGTCAGCGCCGGGGAGCACCGCGGTCGCCTGGGGCGGGCGGCAGCGCAAGGCGAGCGCGCGGCCCGCGTCGGCCGGGTCGACGTCGGGGACGCAGCGCAGGCCGGCGTCGACGCCGCAGTCGTCGTCGACCCCGCAGCTGCCGCCGCCACACAGCCGGGCGGTGAGCAGCGTGTCGTCGGTGCTTCCCACCACCCCGTCGAAGCCCTGGAAGCCGAGGAAGGTCAGCGGCGCGCAGCCCAGCGGGCCGGTGGCGGAGCCGGCGTCGACGGCGCAGTCGGTGGCGGTCGCGCACGCCTCGGCGCAGTAGCCCGCGCGCTGGCTGCCCCGCCCGTCGAGCTGGAGGCAGAAGCCCGAGCGGCACTGGGCGTTGGCGGCGCAGGCGGTGCCGGGGAGCCCGCTTCCCGCCGGGGGCGCGCAGCTGGTGGCGAAGGAGGCGTTGTAGCCGGAGGTGTAGCGGCTGCGGCAGGCGATGTTCGCGCCGTACTCGGCGCAGCCGGCGGTCGAGGTGCAGCCGGGCCGGCAGCCGATCACCTTGCCGGTCGAGGTTCCGGCCGGGAAGACGAACTCGCCGTCGCAGGTGCCGGTGCGGCCGCCGACGGTGCAGTCGCCGTCGTCCTTGCAGGCCGAGTAGCAGAAGAACTTCACGCTCGAGAGCAGCGGGTCGGCCTGGCACGAGCCGCTCTGGCAGAGCCGGTCGGCGAGCACCAGCCCGCCGTCGGCGAGCGGAGTGTTCTTGCAGGGCGACAGGCCCGGCGAGGTGCCGACCGAGAACTGGCAGACGGTGGAGAGGTCGTCAGGGGCGGACGGGTCTTCGTAGGGAGTGCAGGACTGGTTGGCGTTGCAGCCGGTGTCCTTGGTGCACCCGGTGCCCCACTGGTTGTCGGGGTAGCACATCCCGTAGAGGCGGCCGTTGTAGTCGCCCTTGAACGGGTGGCACTTCTCGCCCACCGGGCAGGCGGTGGGGAGGTTCAAGTCGCAGAAGGTCCGGCACAGCGAGATGCTGGCGGAGTCCGGGACGCAGGTGAGGTTGGGCTGGCAGTTGCTGGTCGAGACGCTGCTCGAGGGGCGGGTGCAGGACTCGCGGTAGCCCTTGGCGTTCTGCTGCGGCAGGTAGCAGACCCCGAGCGGGCCGCCTTGATCGAAGACCAGCCCGCTGCCGCCGGAGAAGGTCAGCTTGTAGCAAATCTCTCCCGTCTTGCAGGTCGGGCTGCTGAGGCTGCAGCCGCTCAGGCAGACGTTGTTGCCGCCCAGTGCCACGCAGATCAGCCCCGAGTCGCAGGCGACTCCGGTCGGGCAGGCGGCGTTGAGCCTGGCGCCGGTGCACAGGTGGCCGGCGCCACAGCTCAGGCCGTTGGGGCAGTGCGCGTCCTCGAGGCAGTGGACGCAGGCGCCAGAGGGCGCGTCGCAGTGCGCTGGGCCGGGGGACGCGCACTGGGCGTCGGTGCTGCACTGCACGCACTGGTTGCTGCCGTCGCAGACCGGGCGGGTGGTGGGGCAGTCGGCGTTGGTGCCGCACTCGGCGCAGGCGAAGACGTCGGTGCGGCAGCTGCCGGTCGCGCAGTCGGCGTTGCGCGCGCAGCCGGTGAACTGGCAGGCGCCGGAGACGCACTCCTCGCCCAGCCCGCACTCGACGTCGTCGGTGCAGAGCGCCGAAGGGGTGCACCGGCCCGAGCGACAGACGCCGTCGAACGCGGCGAGCTTGCAGTCTTTGCTGGTGGTGCAGGCGGGACCTTCGCTGACGCCGCCGTCCACGCCGGAGTCGACGGTCGCACCGCCGTCGATCGCCGCCGGGCCGGGACAGGCCGCGAGGAGCACCGCGAAGCTCAGGGGCAAGAGGCGACGCATCGGGGCGCGGACCTTAGCCACACCGTCGGGGATTAGTCGCGTCCGGGCGGCGGTGAATGCGCTTGCGCGGTGGCCCCGGACGTTGATCGATGGGGCCATGCGCATCTGGCTCAGGTGGTGTCTGCCGTGGGTGCTGTTCTGTCTGCTCGCCGAGGCCCGGCCGTACCGGGGGATGATCACCCGCACCGCCGAGACCACCCGGAAAAACCACGTCGAGGTGGGGCTGCGCTACCAGGGCTTCTGGTTCGGCGCCGGGCGGCTGGGGGTCCCGCGCGCCTCGACCTGGCACCAGGCGGCGGCCCACGTGCGGTGGGGAATCATCGAGGGGCTGGAGCTGGAGACCCAGGTCGAGGCGTTGATCGACTTCGATCCCCGGTCGCCGCCCGCGCGCGCGTACTTCGGCGACATTCCGATCGGCCTGCAGTGGACGTTCTTCTCGCGCCCGAAGTTCGCTTTGGGGGTGTTCGCCCGGGTCACGATTCCCACCGGGCCGGGGAACCTCGACATGCTGCCGCCCACGCTGTCGGACGGGACGCTGGACGTCGAGGGGACGTTTCTGGCGGAGATCCGCCCGACGACCAGCTTCCGGGTGATGTTCAACGTCGGGTTCGTCTACATGGGCACCCGCACCCGGGCTCCAGCGGCGGCGTTCGAGGTGCCCGAGGCGATCAAGTACGGCGTCGCCGGCACGCTCAACCTCGGCAAGCGGTTCCTGTTCGCGCTCGAGGTGGTCGGGCACTCGTTCTTCCGGCCCGACATCACCCCGCTGTGGACCGACAATCAGCACCTGGTCGAGGTGGTCCCCGGAGCGCGGTTCGAGATTCTTCCCCGGCTGGTGCTCGAGGCCGCGCTGGGGATCGCGGTCACGCCGCAGCTGCGGCAGATTCATCAGTTCCGGCCGCTGCTCGGGCTGACCTACGAGTTCGGCGCGTAGCCCGCCCGCTACCCGCAGAAGTGCACAATCGCCTGCTCGAGCACCTCGGCGCAGCGCTGCAGCTCATCCACCGGGACGAACTCCCCCGTCTGGTGGGCGTGCTTGATGTCGCCCGGCCCGAAGACGACCGGCACGCTTCCCAGCTCGACCATCTGCGGGCCCTCGGTGCCGAACGCGACGGTCTGGGGCGCGTTCCCGCTGGCCTCGACGAGGAACCGCACCAGGTCGTGCTGGGGGGCGGTGGCAAACCCGCGATCCATCCGCAGCGGCTTGATGTTCAGCACGAAGCCCGGCTCCTCGGCGCGGCAGGCGTCGCGGATCTTCTCCGCCGCGCGCAGCACCTGCTCGACCGGCTGGTCGGGGATCGGCCGCCACTCGAGGGTGAACTTGCAGCTGCCGGCGATGATGTTCTTCGCCTTGCCGCCCGAGATCACCCCCACGTTCACCGTCGTGCTCGGCGGAGAAAAGTCGGCGTCCACCTCGGTGCGCAGCTCGGTGCGGCTGTACCCCTCGAGCCGGGTGAGGAAGCGCGCCGCGCGGAAGATCGCCGACGCGCCGGTGTCGGGGTACGCGCTGTGGCCCTCCTTCCCGCCCACCTCCACCTCGGCCAGGCAGTAGCCCTTGTTGGCGCGAATCGGAGTCAGCGAGGTCGGCTCGCCGACGATCGCCCGCTTGCTCTGCCCGAGCTTCGCGTTGACCAGCTGCTTCGCCCCGTAGCAGCCGACCTCTTCGTCGGCGGTGAAGCACAGCAGCAGCGGCTTCTTCAGCTTCCCCTTCGTCGCCTCGGCCGCCAGCACCGCGCAGGCGACGAACGCCTTGGTGTCGCACGCGCCGCGGCCGTACAGCTTCCCGTCGCGCAAGGTGAGCGCGAGCGCCTCGGTCCACCCGGCGTCGAACGGGACGCAGTCGGTGTGACCGACCAGCGCCAGCTCGGGCACCCCTTCGCCGAACGAGGCGAGCAGGTTCGCCTTCTGCACTCCGGCTTCGTCCTGGTACCGGTGGCGCTCGCACCGAAAGCCCAGCGCGGCCAGCCGCGGCTCGAGCACGTCGAGCATCGGGCCATTGGGCCGGGTGGAAGTGGAGTCGATCGCGACCAGCTGTTTGAGCAGCGTCTGCAGTGGAGTCATGGAGTCCTCGAGACGAGCGCGGCGAAGTCGCGGCCGATCTCCTCGGTCAATGGGTGACGCCCGGCTTCGACCAGCAGCTTCCCGCCCACTGCTACCTCGCTCACCGCGCCAGTCGCCGCGCCGAAGACCACCGCCGGCAGCAGCGCCTCGCGGGGCGCTCCCACCAGGCAGGGGTGGGCGAGGTCGACGGTGAAGAAGTCCGCCGGCTGGCCGACCGTCAGGGCGCCGACGTCGAGCCCGAGGCTGCGGGCGCCTCCTTCCATGGTGCAGCGCAACAACCGCTCGGCCAGCCCGGACAGCGCGCCCCCGCCCGGATCCAGCACCGCCCGCCGGCCCCGCACCAGCCGCAGGTGGCCCTCGAGCTGCCGGGCGTCATCGAGCAGGTGGATGTCGGCCTGGCTGTCGGTGCCCAGCGCGATGGTGACTCCGGCCCGCATCAGCGCATCGGCCGGCACCACCCCGTCGCCCAGGTTCCGCTCGGTCGAGGGGCAGGCGCAGACGCTCGCCTTCGCGCGGCCCAGCGCCTCGATCTCCGAGGGCGAGAGGTGAATCGCGTGCACCGCGGTGAGCTTCGGGTGCAGCAGCCCGACCTCTTCGAGCAGCTCGACCGGCCGGCGGCCGTGCTCGGCGAGGCAGGCCTTTATCTCCGCCGGCTGCTCGGCGACGTGCAGGTGGGTCACCTCGCCCGGGTGCCGGGCGACTGCCTCCAGCCAGCCGCGCGGCACCGCCCGCACCGAGTGGGGCGCGAAGCCGACGCTCACCGCCGGGTCGCCCGCCAGCGCCCGCCGCAGCTCGAGGGTGCGGTGCACGAACGTGTCGGGGTCCGGGTCGCAGAACCTTCGCTGGAGCGGGTTGGCCGGCTGCTCGAACCCGGCCCGCGCGTAGCCGACCCGCAGCAGCACGATCCGCAGCCCGACCTCGCGCGCCGCCCGCGCCACCTGCTTCGCCAGCTCGTGGACGTCCGCGTACGGGGTGCCATCGGGCTGGTGGTGGAGGTAGTGGAACTCTCCGACGGTGGTGATCCCCGCCAGCGCCATCTCGAGGAACGCCTGCCGCGACGCCACGAACACTCCGGCCGGATCGAGCGCGTTGGCGGTGCGGTACATCAGCTCGCGCCAGCTCCAGAAGTCGTCGGCCTCGCGGCCCTTCGCGACGTACTCGGTGCGGCCGCGCAGCAGCCGCTGAAACGCGTGGCTGTGGGCGTTGACCAGCCCCGGCAGCATCAACTTCCCCGGCAGCTTCACCACCCGCGCCCCGGGCGGAGCCGCGGCGAGCACGCTCCCGTCGTCTGCGACCACGAGCTGTCCGCCGGGCTGAAGCCGCCCCCCGGCGAAGAGAACCTCGGGCTGGAAGACGGTGGGCGCCACGGGAAGACGCCGTCAGCCTTCGGCGCCCAGCAACCCCATCATCACCAGCAGCGCGACCACCAACACCACCATCGCTTCCCCGACGATGAAGCCGGACGCCAGCGGGGTGTTGAACGACTCCTCGTGCTTCGGAGCCGTCTTGCTCCACACCAACTGGATGTACGCGCCGACCACCATCGGCACGACGTACATCGCGGGGATCAGCATCCCCAGCGCCATCCCGGTCGGCGAGGGAAGGTGGTGCTTGAAGCGGGTGGTCTCGCCGAGGGTGATCAGCACCGCCAGCACCGAGGCGATCAGCAGCGCCCAGCCGGAGTACTTCGGCAGCTTCTCGATTCCGCCCATCAGCAGCTCGGCGAAGCCCGCCCACTTGACGCTGATCGGGCTGGCCAGGCCGGTGCCCTGGGAAGCCGGGTTGGCGATCCCGTAACGATCCGGCCCCATGCCGTACATGCTGCGCAGCAGCGGGTAGACGATCGCGATCGCTCCCGCGCCGACCGGGGTGGCGATCAGCTGCATCACCGTCAGCGAGCGGTTGTTGCTGCCGATGATCTTCCCGGCCTTGTAGTCCTGCATCAGGTGCTCGCCCGCGCCGGCCACCGTGCCGGACATCCCGGACGCGACCATGTTCACCCCGATGCTGCCGGGAGAGATCAGCGCGAACATCGCCTGCACCATGTTCGCCATCGCCGAGATCGGCGCCCAGTTGGTCTCGCCGAGCACCCGGATGCCGACCAGCATCAGCACCACCGAGATCAGGATCGCCAGCGCGCTCTCCCACGGGGCGACGCCGAGCGAGAAGTACTGCACCACGATCAGGGTGACGCTCAGCACCGCGACGCCGATCCCGACCCACTTGAGCGGAAAGTCGGTGCCCGAGGTCATCGAGCCCTTGCGCATGTCGGCGAAGGTCTTCACCACCGCCTTCCACTTCAGCGCCAGCCCGGTGAGGCCGCCGACCACCAGCAGGCCGGTCGCCGGCCACATCACCCACAGCAGCACCGGCTTGTACTTCGCCTCGGCCACCCAGCCGTTCTCGACGAGGATGCTGGGCAGGATCACGTAGGCAGTGGAGTTCTCGGCGAAGGTGAACAGCTGCGCCGTCTTCATCGCGCTGGGGTGAAGCTCGGGGTTGGCGAGGGTCTCTTTCGGCAGCCCGCGGGCGAGCCGCTCGACCAGCTGCGGCATCCCCTGGGTGAGCCAGGCGACCACCGCCGAAGCCGCGGCGCCCCAGGTGAGGTAGCGCACCTGCTTCTTCGCGTCAGCGCTGCCCGAGTCGAGGATCACCAGCGACTCACCGGCGGCGGTGCCGTCGGCGAAGGTCAGCTTCTCTTCGTCGATGAAGTGCTTGCGCAGGGGGACGGCGAGCAGCACGCCGAGCATCCCGGAGATCGAGATCCAGATGAAGATTTGAAACGCCGACAGGTGCATCTGAAAGCCGAGCTCGGGCTTGGCGTTGAGGAGGTCGAAGGCGCCGAGCACCA
>JAGSPQ010000884.1 GCA_018262385.1 Myxococcaceae bacterium
GCTGCCGCTGCAGATCGCCGCCGTCTTCCTCGACGCGAAGCTCGTCCCGATGCAGGAGGCGGGAGACCTCACCGGGGTGCGCCTCGAGCCGAAGGGCGGCACCCCCTTCGTCGCGCGGTATCAGGGCAACGAGCCGTTCATGCTGATCAACCACGTCGGGCCCCGCAGCGCGTTCCCGACCCTGTCGATCGCGGACGTGATCGACGGCACCTTCGACCGCAGCCAGGTCGAGGGCAAGGCGGTGCTGATCGGCGTCACCGTCACCGGGTCCACCGGCGATCAGCGGGTCACTCCGTTCTCCGAGTTCACCCCCGGGGTCTTCCCCCACGCGTCGGTCGTCTCCAACCTGCTCAGCCGCGACTTCCTCGCGCGCCCGCCCTGGCTGGTGCTGGCCGAGGCGCTGGCGATGCTCGGGCTCGGGTTTGCCCTCTCCCGGCTGATCCCCCGCCTGAAGATCTTCCGGCTCAAGGCGGCGGTGATCGTCGGCATCGCCGCCGGCTGGCTGGTGATCGACCAGGCGCTGTTCTCGCGGGGAACCCAGCTGGCGACGGTGATGCCGCTGGTCAGCATCCTCTCCACTGCGTTCGGCCTCGTCTTCCTCGGCTACCTCTCGGTCGATCGCGAGAAGCTCCAGCTGCGCAGCACCTTCAGCAAGTACCTCGGCGAAGACGTGATGGAGGAAGCGCTCAAGTTCCCCGACAAGCTCAACGCCGGCGAGAAGCGCGAGATGACGGTGCTCTTCTCCGACATCCGCGGCTTCACCACCCTCTCCGAGCGGATGCTGCCCGAGAAGCTCGCCGCCTTCATGAACGACTACCTCTCGCCGATGACGAAGATCGTCTTCGACGAGAAGGGCACCCTCGACAAGTACATCGGCGACGCGGTGATGGCCTTCTGGAACGCGCCCCTCGATCAGAATGATCACGCCCTGCGGGCGGTGCGCTGCGCCTGGGCGATGCTGCTCAAGCTCGAGGAGCTGAAGGCGAAGTGGCGCGCCGAGAACTTCCCCGAGTTCGACATCGGGGTCGGGATCAACTCCGGCCCGATGATCGTCGGCAACATCGGCTCGGACGTGCGGGTCGACTACACGGTGATGGGCGACGCGGTGAACCTCGCCTCGCGCCTCGAGGGCACCAACAAGGAGTACGAGACCCGGATCATCATCAGCGAGGGCACCTGGAACCACGTCAAGGGGCAGGTGATCTGCCGGCGGCTGGGCGCGGTGCGGGTCAAGGGCAAGCGCAAGCCGGTGAGGATCTACGAGGTGAAGGGCCTGGGCACCCCCGAAGGCCCGATGGCCGCCGCGATCGACGCCTTCGAGAACGCCCTCGACGCCTACGCCGAGCAGCGGTGGGACGACGCCGAGCAGGGCTTCAAGGCGGTGTTCGCCGCCTGGCCCGACGATCCGCCCGCCCGCCGGTACCTCGAGGAGCTCGTCCACCTCAAGCTGCGTCCGCCCGCGCCCGGCTGGGACGGCGTCTATACCGCCACGACGAAGTAGGGCGACAAAGGGACGGGCGTGCCAAGCTACGGCCTGCTACAGGATTTCTTCGCGAAATTGACCCGTCATCGAAGCGAAGGCTAACTACCCGTGAGTCGAATGGGCGCCGAGGAAACTCTCTTTCAGAGATTTGGGAAGGAACAGCCGAAAGGCACGGTCCTTTTTCGTGAGGGCGACCTCGGGAAGGAGATGTTCGTCCTTCAGTCCGGCAAGGTGGCGATCGCCAAGAAGGTCCGCGACGTCGAGAAGATTCTCGCCGTGCTGGGGCCGGGCGAGTTCTTCGGCGAGATGGCGATCATCTCCAACAAGCCCCGCAACGCCTCGGCGATCGTCGAGGAAGACGCCAAGCTGCTGGTGATCGACCCCCGCACCTTCGAGGGGATGATCCGCGGCAACTCCGAGATCGCGGTGCGGATGATCAAGAAGCTCGCCGATCGGCTTTCCGACGCCGACGCGCAGATCGAGAACCTGCTGCTGGGCGACCCCTCCAGCCGGGTGATTCACCACATCCTCAACGTCTGCCAGGCCCGTGGCCGCCCGGGAGAAGAGGGGATCGAGATCGACTTCCCGATCAAGGATCTGCCCCGCGAGCTCGCCGTCGGGGAGCCGGCGATCCGCTACATGCTCCACCGGCTCGAGCGCTCAGGCCTGATCGACGTCGCCGGCGATCGGCTCACCGTCCGCGACACCGCCCGCCTCTTCGACTTCCTGCGCTACCTCGAGATGAAGTGGAAGTTCGGAGAACTCTAACGTGAAGCTCCAGGTCCTTGGTTGCCACGGAGGAGAGCTCCCGAAGTGCCGGAGCACCTGCTTCCTCATCGACGGCACCCTCGCGCTCGACGCCGGCGCGCTCACCAGCACGCTGGATCTCGACGAGCTGTGCAAGGTCGACGACATCCTGCTCACCCACAGCCACTTCGATCACGTGAAGGATCTGCCGCTGATGGCAGATCTGATCGTCGGGCGGCGCGACAGCCCGGTGCGGATCCACTCCTCGCGCGAGTGCACCGCGACGCTGAAGGCCAACATGTTCAACAACGTGCTGTGGCCCGACTTCACCGCGATTCCGACGAAGAAGAACCCGGTGCTGCAGCTGAAGGCGTTCAAGGCCGGCGCGACGGTGAAGATCGGCAAGTACACGGTGAAGACCATCCCCGTCAGCCACCCGGTCGAGTCGTGCGGGTTCGTGATCACCGACGGCCACACCACGATGGCGATGAGCGGCGACACCGGGCCCACCGAGTTGCTCTGGAAGACCCTCAACAAGACCCACGGCCTCAAGGCGCTGCTGCTCGAGACCAGCTTCCCCAACAAGCTCCAGCAGCTGGCCGACATCTCCGGCCACCTCACCCCCCAGACCCTCGAGAGCGAGCTGACCAAGTTCGA
>JAGSPQ010000885.1 GCA_018262385.1 Myxococcaceae bacterium
GTCACTCCTCCTCCGGACGCGGCGATCAACGGCCTGACCGCGATCGGCGCCTCGCAGCTGTCGGTGTCGACCGCGACCGAGACCATCTACGAGCGGAACGCCTACCTCGCGGTGCAGGCGGCGCTCGCCAACCCGACCCAGAAAGCGAAGCTCATCCCCTGCACTCCGACCAAGGCGAACGACACCGCCTGCTTCACCCAGGTGCTGGAGCTGAACGGCAAGCGGCTGTTCCGCCGGCCGCTCACCGCCGGCGAGCGCACCACCTGGCTGAAGGTCGCCGACGACGCCGCCACCGCCTACGGCACCTTCGCCGGCGGCGCCGAGTTCCTCCTCGCCGGGCTGCTGCAGTCGCCCAACTTCCTCTACCGCGCCGAGCAGGGCGTGCCGAACCCCGCGCGCCCGGGCGAGCTGAAGCTCACCGGCTACGAACTGGCCACCCGGCTGTCGTACTTCCTCAGCGGCAGCACCCCGTCGGACGCGCTGCTCACCGCCGCGGCGGCCGGCGAGCTCGACACCCCCGAGGGGGTGCGCGCGAACGCGGTCAAGGCGCTGGCGGGTCCCGGTGCCTCGACGGCCTCGACCGACTTCTTCGGCGAGCTGCTGTCGCAGGAAGGGCTGAGCGCGCTGGCGAAGGATCCGATCAGCTTCCCCAACTACCGCCCGGCGATGGCGGCCTCGATGCGCGACGAGACGCGGCTGTTCCTCGAGGACGTGCTGTTCGTGAAGAAGCTCGACACCCGCACCCTGTTCGACGCCGACTTCACCTACGTCGATGCGAACCTCGCTCCGCTCTACAACCTCACCCCGCCCGCCCAGGGCTTCGCGCGGATGCAGCTGCCGCCGGGCCAGCCGCGCTCGGGCCTGCTCACCCAGACCGCGTTCCTCGCGCTGATGGCGCACCCCTCGTCGACCTCCCCCACCCACCGCGGGAAGTTCGTCCGCGAGCGGCTGCTGTGCGAGACGATCGCCGCTCCGCCGATGAACGTGAACACCACCATTCCGCCCGGCGACCCGACGATGCCGCGCACCCTGCGCCAGAAGCTGTCGGAGCACATGACCAACGCCGGCTGCCGCGGCTGCCACGCCTCGATGGATCCGATCGGCTTCGGGTTCGAGAACTTCGACTCGATCGGCAGCTACCGCACCACCGAGCTGGGACTTCCGATCGACGCCACCGGCACCCTCGACGGCCAGGCCTTCACCGACGCCCGCGGGCTGGGGCAGGCGCTCAAGGCCGATCCCCGGGTGATGAAGTGCCTGACCCGCACCCTGTTCCGCCACGCCTCGGGCCACGTCGACCTGGCGAGCGAGGCGCGCCCGCTGGCGGCGCTCCACGAGGCGTTCTCTCAATCAGGCTTCAAGTACCAGGACCTGCTGGTCGAGCTCGTCGCGTCCGACGCGTTCCGCTACGCGCGGCCGGCGGAAGGGGTGATGCCGTGAACTTCAAGCTCGCACGTCGCACGCTGCTCAAGGGCCTGGGCGCGTCGCTCGCGCTGCCGGCGCTGGAGTCGATGCTCAACTCGCACGGCACCGCCTTCGCCCAGGGCGTCCCGTTTCCCAAGCGCTACGTCGCCTGGTTCTTCGGCAACGGGGTGCTGCAGAACAAGTGGACCCCGGCCCAGACCGGCCCGAACTGGGCGCTCACTCCGCTGCTGCAGCCGCTGGTCGACGCCGCGCGGAACATCGACGTGAAGAGCTACGTCAGCGTGGTCTCTGGCTACAACGTCAAGACCCCCAACCTGCGCGGCCATCACAACGGCGTCTGCGCGCTGATGTCGGGGGCGCCGTTCATTCCGCTCGACCCGATGGGCGCCGGCTACTCGTCGAAGTTCTCGGTCAAGAGCGTCGACCAGGTGATCGCCGACGCAATCGCCGGGACCACGCCGCACAAGTCGCTCCAGCTGGCGATCTCCAAGCGCTACACCACCGGCGAGGGCCCAACGCTGCAGTACCTGTCGCACCGCGGGCCGGATCAGCCGATGTTGCAGACCACCAACCCGGCGACGCTGTTCAACCAGCTGTTCGCCAGCTTCACCCCGAAGGATCCGACCGACCCCCGCGACCGGATGCGGGCCAACGTGCTCGACGCGGTGAAGGACGACGCCCAACGGCTGACCCCGAAGCTGGGCACCGCCGACCGGCTGCGGGTCGACGCCCACCTGACCGCGATCTCCGAGGTGCGCTCGCAGATCCTCGCCCTGCCTCCGGTGGTCACCTCGGCGTGCGTGAAGCCCAACGCGCCGACCCAGAACAACAACGACGTCAACGGGGTCGAGCCGTACGAGGCGGTCAACAAGGTGATGAGCGATCTGCTCGCGCTCGCCTTCGCCTGCGACCTCACCCGGGTCGCCACCTACCAGTTCTCCGGCTCGGTCGGCGGCCAGTGCTTCAAGGCGCTCTCGCCCAACGTCCCCCGCGACAACGAGCACGCGCTCACCCACGACGCCGCCGCCCAGCAGATGGTGCAGGACGGGATCACCTTCACGATGCAGAGCTTCGCCTACACCTTGAGCGCGATGAAGAAGGCGATCGAAGGCACTGGCAACGTGCTCGACCGCAGCTGCGTGCTGGCCACCTCGGATGTCGCCGAAGGGCTCGACCACTCGATCGACGATTACCCGATCCTCGTCGCCGGCAAGGCGGGCGGAGCGCTCAACGCCGGGATCCACGTCCGCGGCACCGGGCAGAACACCACCAACGTGCTGCTGTCGTGCATGAAGGCGGTGATCGGCCCCCAGATCACCTCGGCCGGCGCGGCCCAGGGGCTGTCGACCACCCCGGCGCCGATCCTGATCTGACCCAGCGGCGTTGCGCGGCGAACGCGTTCATGAGCTCGCCGCAAGCGCCTGAGCTGCGGCAGCAGTCAGCGGCAGCTCGGGTCGCAA
>JAGSPQ010000126.1 GCA_018262385.1 Myxococcaceae bacterium
GAGGCCGCAGCTGCAGCGACGGCTGCTTCCGGTGCGTGGGCGAAAGCGCCGAATGCGCTCGCATCCGGCGGGGGGCGTTGGGGAATCTTCACGGGGCGAGGAACTACCAATTTTATACTAATAACTACTAAATTAGTAGTTAGCGGGTCCGCGCCCGCCGCGCCGAGATCAGCTCGCCCACCACGCTGACCGCGATCTCCGCCGGAGTGAGCGCGTGAATCGGCACTCCCATCGGGCTCTTCACCTGCTCGAGCTCGGCCTCGGTGAAGCCCGCCGCCCGCAGCCGCAGCTTGAACCGCTCGGCCTTGCGCCGGCTGCCGATCACCCCGAGGTACGCCGCCGGCTTGCGCAGCAGCGCCTCGAGGCAGGCCTGGTCGAGCGGATGATCGTGGGTGGTGATGCAGAAGAAGCAGTCGGGCCCGCCGGGCAGCTCGCGCGCGACCTCGGCCGGGTGGCGCACCGTCAGCTTCACGTCGGTGAAGCGCGCCGGCTGCGCCCACTCGGGCCGCTCGTCGATCACCTCGACCTTGAAGCCGACGTGCTGGGCGAGGTTGGCGAGCTCGCGAGCGACGTGGCCGGCGCCGAAGACGAACAGCCGGGCCGCCGCGCCGTGCTTCTCGAGGAAGACCCGCATCTTCCCGCCGCAGCACATCCCCAGGTCGTGGGTGAGGTGGGTCTCGATCAGCCTGGTCTGCGCTTCCGGCTCGGCGAGCAGCGCCGCCGCCGCGTCGACGATCTGCTTCTCGATCGCCCCGCCGCCGACCGTGCCGCGGGTCTCTCCCCCTTCGAGCACCAGCATCTTCGAGCCGGGCTTCTGGGGGGTGCTGCCCTGGGTGTCGATCACCGTGGCGAGCACGAAAGGGCGGCCTTCTTCGGTCAGCCGCGCGATGTCCGAGTAGAGCTGCATGGTTGCGGTGCCCAGCTTGCCTTTCATCAGCAACCGGAGCAAAAGCGCAAAATCTTCGCGCCTGGGGTTTCGAGAATGCAGGGAGTCATCACCGGTAAGGACGTGATCAAGCACCTCCCCCTGATCTGGCGGGAGTTCGGGACGCGCTGTGCGGTGAAGGCGCTCCGGGCGGTGCTGACCGGAGAGAAGACCACCTTCCTCGACGTCGCCTGCACCCTGCGCGGCGAGCTGCCCCAGCCACCGGCCGAGGTGCCCCGCCGGTTCTGGCATTCGTAGTAGCTGTACTTACCACTGCGCTTATTTCCCCTCTTGCGGATGCTCTGAGCCCACCCCAGACTCGGCGGCTTCTTCCCCCGTCCGAGGGTGACCATGCTCGACCCGCGCCGTCTCCTCTGCGCGAGCGCCCTGCTGTTGTCCGCAGCGGCCTTCGCCCAGAGCAACACCTGTGAGCCGACGGCTTCGGTTCCGCTCGAGCGCCAGCTGCGCCAGCTCACCCTCGACCTGCTCGGCCGCCCGCCGACCATCGCCGAGTACCGCGCCGCGGTGGCGAAGGGGTCGATCTCCCAGGCCGACATCCAGGAGCTGATGGGCCGGGAGGAGTTCTACGGCCGGATGAAGACGTACCACCGGGCGCTGTTCCGCTCGAACGTCACCGCCACCGTCTACAACAACGGCGACTTCCGGGTGCTCGACACCACCGACGGCGCCAGGCCGCTGGAGTCGCGCGGCAACCCGTCGGTCGCGCTGCGCGGCCGCAACGGCCAGGGCTGCGATCACTTCATCCCCCAGGACGACTGCAAGAACGCGACGCTCCAGCAGGATCCGCAGATGGAAGGAGCGGCGGCGGCCAAGCAGTGCCGCGACCTCAACGGGGTGCCGCTGCCGGTGAGCGTCGACTACGACACCACCATCTTCGCCTGCACCGCGCTCACCGGCGCGACCAGCTGCTCGGGGGCGGTGACCGCCGGGCTGCTGGAGGACAAGTACCTCAACTTCTGCGACATGCGGCGGGTGGGGGCGAACCTCGCGCCGTTCAAGTGCGTGCCGGATCCGGCCAAGCCAGCGACGCTGGTGCTGACCCAGGAGGTGCTCGACGCCAACGGCCGGGTGACCGCGTTCGCCTACCCGACCCCGCCCGCCGGCGCGATCTACACCCAGCTCGACAAGTGCAGCCTGACGCTCGGGCTGCGCAGCGGGGTGCGCGGCTCGTACGCCCCGGCCCGAGGCTGCATCCAGCGCGAGGGCTGGGTGATGGCCGACGCGCCGTTCTGGGACACCAGCGGCGCTCCCCAGGTCGCCGCCTGCGCGATCGAGGCGCAGCAGCGGGCGGTCAACCCGGCGACGATGACCTCGTGCGAGGCGGGCGGGTTCATGAACGACCGCTCGTGCGGCTGCGGGCTGAACTTCCGCCGCTGCGAGAGCGGCAACCAGTCGGTGCACAACGCGCGGATCGCGGCGATCAACGAAGAGCCGCTGCTGATCGCCGACTCGGTGCTGCGCCGCGACGAGGACTACTTCACCATCCTCTCGACCCGGCGCAGCTTCATCAACGGCCCGCTGTCCGCCTTCTACCGGGGCAACCAGGGCATCGGGGTGCTGTCGATCTCGCTGCCGGTCGAGAAGGACGTGATCCCGGCCATCCCCTACACCGCGGATCCGGCCCAGTTCACCGAGTACATCCGCGGGGAGAACGCGTCGGGCGTCCTCACCACCCCCAGCTTCCTCTACCGCTTCCCGACTTTCCGGGCCCGGGTCGCCGAGTTCTATGAAGCCTTCCTCTGCAAGAGCTTCGTGCCTCCCGCCGACGCGATCGCCCCCAACCCGGAAGACGGCTGCAACCGCGAGAACAACCTCGCCAAGCGCTGCGGCTGCAACTACTGCCACGCGACCATCGAGCCGACCGGCGCCCACTGGGGCCGCTACGGCGAGCGCAACGCCCAGTTCCTCGCTCCCGAGATCTTCCCCAAGTACGACGCGAAGTGCCGCGACTGCGCGCTGGCCGGCAACGTCAGCTGCGACGGCGAGTGCGGCAACTACGTGATGCAGGCCTACGACGGAGACGGGGCCAACTCGCTCGGCCTGCTCAAGACCTACCTCTACCGCACCCCCGAAGAGGAGCCGAACATCGTCGGGGGCCCGAAGCTGCTGGTCGAGCGGATGCTGCAGACCGGCGATCTCGAGCGCTGCTCGGTCAAGCGGGTGTGGCGCGAGTTCACCGGCCGGCCGATGTCGGTGCAGGAGGAAGAGCTGTACCTCCAGCCGATGGTCGAGGGCTTCGTGAAGGACGGCCACAACCTCAAGGCGCTGATCCAGCACGTGGTGACTTCCGACGCCTACCGGAGGATCGACTGATGCGGATTCCCCTTGTCGGGCTGCTCTTCTCGGCCCTCGTCCTCACCGCCTGCAGCAACAAGCCGGCGGAGGTGCCGCGCGCCGGAACCCTCACTCCGGTCGAGCTGGCCAACCACCCGCCGATCACCCCGCTGCCCGACCCCGAGCTGCAGGGAGGCCACGTCGGCCGAGCGCCCCGGCGGATCACCGTCGCCCAGCTGAAGGCGAGCATCCTCACCGTCTCGGGCAGGCAGTGGAGCCAGATCGACAACCTCG
Source organism: Myxococcaceae bacterium (assembly GCA_018262385.1). Taxonomy (GTDB): domain Bacteria; phylum Myxococcota; class Myxococcia; order Myxococcales; family Myxococcaceae; genus JAGSPQ01. The sequence continues at coordinate 3,515 of JAGSPQ010000126.1, forward strand.
CCGCCTCGCTCGGCAAGGCCGACTACGCGCTGGTGAATGCCGAGTCGGTCGAGCCGAACCTGGTGTTCGCCAAGTTCCTCGAGGACGGAGCGCGCGAGGTCTGCACCGGCGCCGCCGCCGCCGACCTCACCACCCCGAACGCCGCCGACCGGATCCTCTCGCCCGAGGTGCCGGCCAGCATCACCGACCTGTCGAAGATCGACGCGGCGACGGCGCAGAAGAACCTGGTCTACCTCTCGACCCGCATCTGGGGTCAGCCGCTGGCCGGCGCCGAGCTCGAGACCTGGACCTCGGCCTTCACCACCATGGCCGCCCGCGCGCAGGCGGCGAACAAGAAGCGCGAGGCGTGGGGCGCGATCTGCATCGCGATGATGACCGACCCCCGCTTCATCACCTACTGAACGACGGCGAGCGCCCATGAAAAAAGATCAGCTCCAGCTGGAACGTCGCAACTTCCTCAAGGCGAGCGCTGCATTCGGCGGAGCCTCGCTGCTCGGCGCGCTGCCCTTCCGCGCCTTCGCCCAGGCGGCCAACCTCGCCCCGGCCGATCGCTGCTTCGTCTTTCTCTACTTCAGCGGCGGCTGGGACGTGCTGCTCTCGCTCGACCCGCGGGATCCGAACATCTTCACTCCCGACCGGGTGTCCGAGACGCGGATCCTCCCCGGCTACAGCCTGCTGTCGAACGACTCGAGCTTCCCGACCTCGGTGGTGACACCCGCCGAGCGGCCCGGCGCCGGCCCGAGCAACATCAAGTTCGGCCCGGCGATCGGCCGGCTCGCTAATCACTACGACCAGATGTGTGTCATCCGCGGCATCAACATGACCACCGTCGCCCACGAGGTCGGCTTCCGGTACTTCCTCACCGGCAAGGAGCCCAACGGCAGCGCGGCGCGCGGCTCGTCCACCGCGACCGAGATCGTCGGGCAGATGAAGCCGACCAACCCGGTGCCGTCGATCGCCTACGGCATCGAGAGCTACAACGACCGGTACCCCGGCGCGGCGAACGCGCTGCGGGTCAGCCGCGCCAACGATCTGATCCTCACCCTCTCGCCCAGCCCCACCCAGCTCGACAGCGAGATCGAGAAGCAGCTGGTGAACCTGCGGGGCCAGACGGTCACCTGCGAGGCCGACGCCTACGACACCCGCGGGCTGGTCGGGCAGTACCGCGAGGCGCGCAGCCAGATGGCGACGGTGCTGGGCAACTCGCTCAACAAGTCGTTCACCTACGCCGACGTGCCGACGGATCCTCCGGCCCTCAACGCCGAACGGGCGGCGGTGCGCGCGGCGTACGGGCTCACCCTGCCGATCAACTACGACTCGGCGGCAGGCCGGGCGGCGATGGTCGCCACCGCGCTGAAGAAGGGCATCAGCCAGTGCGTGTCGATGAACCTGGTCGGCGGGCTCGACACCCACTTCGGCACCCAGCTGACCCACGCCACCAACCAGCGCACCGCGTGGAACGCGATCGGCGACCTGGTCTCGGACCTGCGCAGCTCGCCCCACCCGAGCGGCGGCAACTTCATGGACCACACCACCTTCCTGGTCTTCAGCGAGTTCTCGCGTACGCCGCTGATCAACGGCACCGGCGGGCGGGATCACCACATCAGCAGCAGCGCCCTGCTGATGGGCGCGGGGATCAAGCACAACACGGTGTACGGCAAGGCGGGCGACATCGGCATGGGCCCGGGGTTGGTCAACCGCAGCACCGGGCTGCCGGATCCGAAGGGGATGGTGATTCTGCCCGAGGACGTGATCGCCACCGTGCTCGCCTCGGCCAAGCTGGACTACGCGATCACCCGCACCGAGCCGCTGAAGGCGATTCTGACCTGACCTTGGGCGGGGCGTTTGCTGAAAGACAGTCCAGGCTCAACCCAGCCGAGCGCTGGGGTTAGGCTTCGGAGACTGTGGACTTCTCGGTATCCGACGAAGAGGTGGAGGGCTGGGCGAAGGCCCACGGCCTGGCAGAGCTGACCCACCGGGAGGACGCCCGGCTGGCGATCGGCTGTTCGCGGGGAGACCCGGCCGCGCTGACGAGCTTCGACCAGCAGTACACGCCGATCATCACCGTCACTGCGCGGCGGTTCGGCGACGCCGACTTCGTGAGCGAGGTCTGCCAGTTGGTGCGTCAGAAGCTGCTGGTGGCGCAGACGGGGGCCGGCCCGGCGATCAAGGAATATGGCGGCCGCGGGCAGCTGGCCAAGTACGTCCAGGCGGTCGCGGTGCGGACGGCGCTCAACCTGCTGCAGGCCAACAAGCGCCACACTCCGCTGCAGGGCGATGAGGCGTTGTTGGAGACCCCGTCGGGCGCGGACGACCCGGAGCTGGCCTCGATCAAGCTGCGCTACCGAACCGAGTTCAAAGAGGCGTTCGCGGCGGCGATGGCGTCGCTCGATGACACGTCCCGCAACGCGCTGCGGCTGCACCACCTCGACGGGCTGACGCTGGCCAACCTCGGCGCGCTCTACGCCTGGTCGGTGCCTACCGCGTCGCGTCGGCTGGCCGCGGCGCGGGCGAGCCTCCTCGCCGCCACCCGAACGATCATGAGCGATCGGCTGCGCCTCAACCCGTCCGAGCTGGACAGCGTGCTGCGCCTGATCGAGAGCCGGTTGTCGGTCGAGTTTCCGAAGGGCTGAATCTTCAGCGCGCGGCGGCGAGCTCTTTCACCACGGCGTTGAACTTCTCGGTTCCTTCGGCGAGCACCGAGGCGAAGCCCAGCTTCTGCGCGGCGTCCCGCTCGGCGTAGGTGTTGAAGCGGGCGACGAGCTTCCACTTCGTTTCCTGGCCGGCCGGCTCGAGCGTCACCGTCATCCGGATGTCCGCGTTCTTCCAGGTCAGCTTCTCGGGTTCGACCACCTCGCCGAACTCGAACTGCAGGGCGTGCTCGGCGCCGTCGGGAGTCTTCATCACGTGCTTCCAGAGCCCGCCCGGGCGAACGTCCATCTCGCACACCGGGTTCTCGAAGCCGCGGCCGCCGTACCACCGGGCGACGTGCTTCGGATTGGTGAGGACGGCCCACACCACCTCGCGCGGACCGTCGAAGGTCCGCTGGATCACGATCACCGCGCTGTGGGTCGACTTCGCATCAATCCGGATCTTCATTGGAGGTCCATACTCCAAGCGCTTTCGCGCCGGCCGGCTACTTCCCGACGCAGGTCGGGGCGGTGGTGCGGCACGGCATCCCGGCGACGGGCAGGCGCCACTCGCTCACGTCGCACGGGCCGAGCTCGTTGGGTACGGCGGCGAGGCCCGAGAACGTGTTGTCCGCGGTGAGCACCGGCCCGGTCTGCCCGGTGAGCACGGTCCACCCCGAGACGATCCCGGAGCCCAGCGTCTCGCGGAAGGTGCTGTGGGTGACGAACGCGTCGTCGGGGCGCCAGTCGATGATGAGCAGCCCGCCGTTGTTCTCCATCGGACCACAGTCGAAGCCGCGGGTGCCGGTGAAGCCGCCGGCGTACTCGATGGTGGTGAAGCTGACCGAGTTCCCGCTGGCAGGCGCGTGCGCCATCATGATCCCCGCCCAGTCTCCGGCCTGCGGGGTGGCCGCCGCCGAGGTGAACACGATCGGCTTCGCCGCCGTGCCGTTGGCGATCAGCTTCACCGGGGCCTGGGACGCCTTGTTGCCCAGGACGAAGCCGTAGCCTCCGGCGCTCTCTTTGGCGACGCGGACCTTCACCCCCGGGTCGATGGTCAAGGTCAGCGAGCTCTTGCCGAGGTCGTACATCAAGAAGGTCGAGTCGAGGCGGTACGGCACGCCGCGATCATGAAAGGCCTCGTTGACGTCGAGCCGGGTCACTCCGAGCACGAGGATCTCGTCGGTGCCGTTGCCGGTATAGGCGCCGGCGGGAATCGTACCCACCGCCGGAGGCTGCACGACCAGCGGTTGCTTCTCGGCGGTCTGGATGATCAGCGTGTCGGAGTCTTCGGTGAAGGTCGCGTAGCTCTTCAGCACCACCCCGTTGCCTCCGGAGTCGACGATGACCACCCCGCGCATCCGCAACAGCGGCAGGGTGGGCCGGGCCTGGGTGCCGCGCGCCTCGATCGACGAGTGGGTGGTGCCGGTGTCCTTGCCGCCGTTGCTGAGCGCGACGAGCTCGAAGTCGAGGGTCCCGGTCTGTTGAACGAAGAGGTTCCCCCACTTCTTGCCCGCCTCGCGCGGCAGGAAGAGCACCGGCTTGAGCACGTCGGTCTTTTCATCGTAGGTGCCGTGGGCGACGATCGACCCTTTGGCGCCGGTGGGGCTGCCGTTTCCGACGGTGATCGTCGCCCCGTCGGCCAGCTGGACCTCGACGCACGGCTCGAGGGTGAGCACCGCCTCCACCCGAATGCTG
>JAGSPQ010000003.1 GCA_018262385.1 Myxococcaceae bacterium
ACTTCGGGTGAAGTGCGGCTCGACTTCGTCCAGCACGCGCTGTCCGCAGCACTCCTGCTCCCATGACCGCCAACTCCGGCAAGCCGATCGCCCTCGTCAGCGCGCCCACCCTCGCCGCGCACTTCCCCTCGTTTCAGCTCGCGCTGCTGTCGCCGACGCTGCGCAAGGCAGGGTTCGAGGTCGAGCCGCTCTCGCTGTTCATGCAGTTCGGCAAGGCGATCGGCTGGAAGCTCAACGACGCGCTCTCGAACGTCTACCCGTCGATGGTCGGTGAGTGGATCTGGTCGAAGGCCGCCTTCGGCGAGGTCGCCAGCGAAGCGGCGTACGTGAAGCTCTACAGGTCGAACCTCGAGAGCATCTGCCGCGACGCCGGCTGCACCCTCAAAGAGCTGCGCGCGGTCCGCAACGAGAAGACGTTCGAGTTCCTCGACTGGGCGATGGAGAGCATCGACTGGTCCCGCTACGCGGTGGTCGGGTTCACCGTCGTCTTCCAGCAGATGGTCGCCTCGCTCGCGCTCGCCCGGCGAATCAAGGCGAAGTACCCCCAGCTGCCGATCGTCTTCGGCGGAGCGACCTTCGAGGACGACATCGCCTCCGAGATCGTCAAGCAGTGCGGCTGGGTCGACGCGATCCACTGCGGCGACGCCGACCTCACCATCGCCGACGTGATGCGCCGGCTGGCGAACGGGCTGCCGCTCGAGGGGCTGCCGGGGCTGATGTACCGGAAGAAGGACGGGGGGGTGACGTACTCCGGCCGCGCGCCCAACCTCGAGAACCTGGACCTCACTCCGGTACCGGACTTCGACGAGTACTTCCACCTGCGCGAGTCGACTGGCTACGACGACGCTCCCGACAGCCACGAGGTGATGATCCCGTTCGAGACCGCGCGCGGCTGCTGGTACGGGATGAAGAACCACTGCACCTTCTGTGGGCTCAACCGCTCGGGGATGGACTTCCGTTCCAAGTCGGCGCCCCAGGTGCTCGAGCATCTGCAGACGCTCTCGCGGCGCTACGGCGCGCTGCACTTCAACGCGATCGACAACATCCTCGCGCCTGAATACGTGACCGAGCTGTTCGGCAAGCTCGCCGAGGGAAAGACCGACCTCAAGCTCCACTACGAGATCCGCCCCTCGATGTCGCACCAGCAGCTGAAGCTGATGCGGCTGGGCGGGCTGGTCTCGGTGCAGCCGGGGGTGGAGAGCTTCTCGACCCACGTGCTGACGCTGATGAAGAAGTTCACCACCGCGATGAAGAACGTCGAGCTGCTGAAGTGGACGACCTATTACGGCATCACCAACCTCTACAACATCCTCTATGGGTTCGCGGGCGAGACGGCCGAGGACTACCGCGCGCAGGCGAAGGTGATGCGGCAGATCTTCCACGTGCAGCCGCCGTGGTCGATGAGCCTCGCCCGGCCCGACCGCGGCTCACCGATGTTCGAGCAGCCGGGCAAGCACGGGATCACCCGGCTCACCCCGTCGCGCTGCTACCCGTTCATCTACCCGAAGCAGTTCGACCTGCAGAAGGCGGCCTACTTCTTCGAGGACGAGCGCGACCAGGTGCCGGATCCTTCCGCGTGGGACGCGTGCCTCGATGCCGTCGCCGAGTGGAAGGACCGCTGGACCCGCGGGCCGAAGCCGACCCTGAGCTACGTGAAGGGCTGGCAGACGCTCACCATTCACGACCGCCGCGGCGCGAAGCCCCGGGCGCACCGGTTCGACGATCGCACCGCCGAGCTGTACGAGCTGTGCGGCGACGCGAAGCGCCGGGAGGACCTGCTGGCGAAGTTCGACGGCGACGCGGGCTTCCTCGACGGCGCGCTGGACGAGCTGATCGAGCAGGGGCTGCTGCTCGAGCTCGACGACAAGCTGCTCGCCCTCGCCCTGCCGGACAACCCGAACCACTGAGAAGCTCTACGAGGTGTCGCGGGTGGTGGAGTGAGGGGCGACTGAAGTAGAAGAACGAATGCCTTCTATTCGATCCGCGTTGCTGCTCGCAGTGTGCACCCTCACCGCCTGTGGAACCCCGGTGTCCGGGACTGGGGGAGGAGCCGGCGGCGGCTCAGCCGGAGGTGGCGCCGGCGGAGGGACCGCGGGAGGAACCGGCGGCGGCGACAGCGACGGCGGAGTGGGCGGAGGAGCCGCGGGCGGAGCAGGCGGCGGCGGCGGGGCGGGAGGCGGCTCTGGCGGCGGCGGCGGTGGAGCGGCCGGCGGTGCGGGCGGTGGAGCGGCCGGCGGCACGGGCGGCGGCAGCGCCTCGACCGACGGTGGAATCGGACTGCCCGACGGCGGCGTGGTCTCGGCCGGAATGGGCTTCTTCGTCACCAGCCGCGGCACCGGCACGGGCGGAGATCTCCGCGGCGACGCCGGCGATGGTCTGGCCGGGGCGGATGCGTTCTGCAAGACGCTGGCGACGGCGATCTCTCCAGCACTCGGCGCGCGGAACTGGCGGGCGTACCTCAGCACCAGCACGGCCAACGCCGGGGCGCGGATCGGGCTGGGGCCGTGGCTCAACGCGAAGGGCGTTCAGATCGCGTCCGGCGTCGCCCAGCTGCATGACGACGCCGGCGTCAACGCGTTCAGCTTCGCCAACACGCTCGACGAGCGCGGCTTCCCGGTGCCGATCGCGGGTCCCAACGTGCACGACATCCTCACCGGCACCAGCGTGGACGGCACGGTCGCTCCCAACCTGCACTGCAACAACTGGACGGCGAACAACGGCAGCACCTTCACCGCGCGGGTCGGCCACTCCAATCGCGCGGGCGGCGGCCAGATCCCGACTTCGTGGAACTCGGCGCACAACACCAGCGGCTGCTCTCCGGGAACGGCGAACGGCAGCGTCGGCTCGGGTGGCGGGCGCGGCTCGTTCTACTGCTTCGCGGCGGACTGAAGACGGCGCAGGGAAAGGAAGGCGGGTGCACTCGCCAGCGGTGGTCTCGACCGCTCAGGCAAGTGCGGGCTCGAGCCAGCTCCACCGCGATCCGACCACCGACCCGGTGAGGCGAGTCTCTTCCTGGCGAAATCGAGCCCGAGGCATCGAGGGGAGACTCCGAGCTCGGCGCGCTTCACGCTGGCGCTGGGTTCCGCCGGCAAGTTGGCGCAAGCCCTCGCCGCGGGCGTGAGTCTTCACGGCGGCGAGCCACGATCGGACCGACGACAGCGAGGCCCCTCGAGGCATGTTGCTGCCGGACCTCGAGGCGTGGAGCCCCTGGGGCGAAGGTGTTCATGAAGGCTGACGATCTCCGGATCCGAGTGCCGCGGCGGCCGGGTGTCCCCCCCGGTCGCCCCTTTTGGCAAGATTATTATTATTAAGTATAATCGTGCGCAAGAGCACCCCGCCGGGGGGCGGGGGGTCGCGGGAAGGGCGTGGAATAGGCGTCGCAAGGAAGAGCTCCGCACGAGCACGTGGTGGGTCGGACCGCGGTGGAGCTGGCTCGAGCCCGCACTACCCGGCACGCCCGAAACCGCCGCTGGCGACTGCACCCGCCTTTGTTCCCTGCCGCCGCGAGCGCACGACCGCCCACCTCACGGCTTGGGCTTGAGCACCAGCCGATCGGTCGCGGGTTCGATCTCCAGCCCGGGCTGCCGCTCGAACCGCTCGGTGATGACCTCGGGAGTCAGCCCGGTGGTGGTCGCGACCCTCGCCAGCAGCGCGCGCCACGGCACCCAGCGGCTGCCGCCCATTCCGGCGCGTCCGGTGAGCGCGAGCTCGGTGAGCGCGAGCTCGACCGCCTTCACCTTCGTCTGCTCCTCGAGCAGCGCCGCGGTCTGGCCGTTGAGATCGAGGAAGCTGGCCGCCACGGTGCGAATGGCGAGCGAGATGAGCGAGGTGCGCTCCATCTCTTCCTGCAGGTAGGTGCGGTCGACCACCGCCACCGTGGTGTCCATCAGCGCAGTGACGGTCGCCGAGCGGGGCGCCCCGGTGAGCACCGCGGTCTCGCCGAACATCTCGCCCTGCCCGAGCAGCCGGAGCATCTGCGTCTTCCCCGCGATCACCCGCGTCGCCTGGCAGTGCCCGTCGAGGATCACGTACGCCGCGTCCCCGGTCTCTCCCTCGGTGATGATCGCGTCGCCCGTCTTGTAGTGCTGCTCGGGCAGCCGCGCGGTGCCGCGGATGAAGTCCTCCAGCTCGCGCTTGAGCTCACCGACCGTCTGGTAGCGCCCGGTGGGATCCGGACTGAGCGCCCGCATGCAGATCGCCACCAGCCGCCGCGGCATCAACTGGCCGAGGGTCGCGACCTGCTCGGGCGGATGGATGTTGGCCTTCATCGCCAGCTCGAACGTCCCCTGCCCCGTCGCCGCCACGTACGGCGGCCGCCCGGCGAGGATCCGGTACAGCATTCCACCGAGCGCGAAGATGTCGGTCCGCTCGTCGAGGGCGTGGTTCTGCCCGCGCGCCTGCTCGGGCGCCATGTACGCCGGAGTCCCGTGGGCGGTCTCGTCGTCGTCCTTCGGCGCCGGCAGGCCGTCCTTGCGCCGGGCGAGCCCCCAGTCGACGAGGTAGATCTGCCCGAATTCTCCGACCATCACGTTCGAGGGCTTCAGATCGAGGTGGAGGATCCCCCGCGCATGCGCGAACGCGACCGCGTCGCACACCCGCACCAGCACCTCGAGCGCGGCGAACAGGCCGTCGACGTTCTCGTCCTCGTTGCTCTCGAGCAACTGCTGGAGGCTCTTCCCCTCGAGCAGCTTCATCGTGAAGCAGGTCGACTTCTTGCGATCGGTCGCCAGCGCGTAGACCGGAGGAATGTTCGGGTGGTCGAGCTGGGCGGTGATCCGCGCCTCCTCGATGAACCGGTCGAGCGCGCTGTCTTCCTTCGCCAGCTCGGGACGCAGCACCTTGAACGCCACCTCGCGGCCGAGGCTGTCGTCGCGCACCCGGTACACCCGCGACATCCCTCCCGAGCCGAGCAGCCCGAGGTCGACCACCTTCCACCCGGCGGGGATCGGCTGGGTCAACGCCTGCCCGTCGTCCGCCCTCTTCTTTCCGATGCCGAACATGGGCGCCGAGTGTGTCACGCACCTCCTTCTCGGGCAGTGAAACGCGCCGCGAGCCCGACTTTCCGCCGCGGTTGACGAAAAGTTGATTCTGATGTCAATGTCCGCCCGTTTTTAGCCCCCACGGAGAATCCGATGAGCAACGAGCTTCGCTTCGACGGAAAAGTCGCCCTCGTGACCGGCGCCGGCAACGGCCTGGGCCGAGCCCACGCCCTGCTGTTGGCCGCCCGCGGCGCCAAGGTGGTGGTCAACGATCTGGGTGGCACCGCGACCGGCGGCGGCAAGAGCAGCGCCGCGGCCGACAAGGTGGTGGCCGAGATCAAGGCCGCCGGCGGCGAGGCGGTCGCCAACTACGACTCGGTCGAGGACGGCGCGAAGATCGTCCAGACCGCGCTCGACACCTTCAAGCGGATCGACATCGTGGTGAACAACGCGGGCATCCTGCGCGACACCACCTTCCACAAGATGACCCAGGAAGACTGGGATCTGATCTACCGCGTCCACGCGCTCGGCAGCTTCCGGGTCACCCACGCCGCCTGGCCCCACCTGCGCGATCAGGGCTACGGCCGGATCATCTTCACCGCCTCGGCCGCCGGCATCTACGGCAACTTCGGCCAGGCCAACTACGCGATGGTCAAGCTCGGCCTGGTCGGGCTCTCGAGCACCCTCGCGCTCGAAGGGGCGAAGAAGAACGTCCACGCCAACGTGATCGCCCCGCTGGCCGGATCGCGGCTGACCGAGACGGTGCTCCCGAAGGAGCTGGTCGATCAGCTCAAGCCCGAGCTGGTCAGCCCGCTGGTCGCCTGGCTCGCCCACGACAGCTGCGAAGAGAACGGCGGCCTGTTCGAGGTCGGCGGCGGCTTCATGGGCAAGCTGCGCTGGGAGCGCACCGAAGGAAAGTGCTTCCCGGTCGGCCGCCCGCTCACCCCCGACGCAGTCGCCGCGGCATGGGGCGAGATCACCGACTTCTCCAAGACCACCCACCCGACCAACGTCAACGAAGCGCTGATGCCGGCGATCGAGAACCTCTCGAAGAAGAGCAAGGGCGGCAACGAGTTCATCGATGTCGACAAGGCGCTCGGCTACGAGATGAAGCCGCTCGAGACCCAGTACACCGAGCGGGACCTGGCGCTCTACGCGCTGGGCGTCGGCGCGGCGCAGAACCCGCTCGACCCGTCGGATCTGAAGCTGGTCTACGAGATGGGTGACGGCTTCGTCGGCCTGCCCACCTACGCGGTGATCCAGCCGATCAACGCGATCCTCAAGCAGGCGGCGGAAGGCGAGACCGCGCCGGGCCTCAACTACGGGCTCGACCGCATCCTCCACGGCGAGCAGTACACCGAGGTGTTCCGCCCGCTGCCGCCGAACGCGAAGCTGCGCCACCACGCGAAGATCAAAGACATCTTCGACAAGGGCAAGGGCGCGGTGGTGGTCACCGAGATCAACACCTTCGACGCGACGACCAACGAGCAGCTGTTCCGCAACGACGTGACGATGTTCGTCCGCGGCGCCGGCGGCTGGGGCGGAGATCGCGGCCCCTCGGCGGACGTCAACACCCCGCCGGATCGCCCGCCCGATGCGGTGGTGACCGAGAAGACCGCCGCCAACCAGGCGCTGCTCTACCGGCTGTCGGGTGACTGGAACCCGCTCCACGTCGATCCGGACTTCGCCAAGGCGTTCGGGTTCGAGAAGCCGATTCTCCACGGCCTGTGCACCTTCGGCTTCGCCGGCCGCCACGTGATCAACGGGATGGCGAAGGGCGACGCGCGGCTGTTCAAGAGCATCAAGGTCCGCTTCGCCGACTCGGTGTTCCCGGGCGAGACGCTGAAGACCGAGATGTGGAAGGAGAGCGACCTGCGAATCGTCTTCCGCTGCACCGCGGTCGAGCGGAACAAGGTGGTGATCAGCAACGCCGCGGTCGAACTGTTCAAGGAAGTCCCCACCGCCAAACGCGCCCCGGCTCCGGTCGCGGCAGCGGCGGCGGCGGCACCGGCGGCAGTCGCGGCCGCTCCGGCGGCGAGCGAGAGCCTCACCGCGGCGGACGTGTTCGGCGCGATCCGCGGCTGGGTCGAGCAGAACCCGGACGTGGTCGGCCGGGTCCAGAACCTCTACCACTTCAAGCTCACCGCCCCAGACAGCCAGTGGACGGTCGACCTGAAGACCGGGAAGGGCGCGGTGACCGAGGGCGCCAGCGGCAAGGCCGACTGCACCCTCGAGATCTCCAACTCCGACTGGCTCGACGTGGTCAGCGGCAAGTCCGACGCCCAGAAGATGTACTTCGCCGGGAAGCTGAAGATCTCCGGCAACGTGATGGCCAGCCAGAAGCTCGAGTTCCTCAAGAAGCTCGACAAGAGCACGCTGAAGAAGAGCGGCGGCGGGGCAGCGGCTCCGGCGGCGGCGGCTCCGACGGCGGCGGCGGGCGGCTCGGCCACCACCGCGGGGGTGTTCGACTACATCCGGGCTTACGTCGAGCAGACCCCGGACCTGATCGGCAAAGTGGGTTTCGTCTTCCACTTCAAGATCTCAGGCCCCGACACCACCTGGACGCTGGATCTGAAGAACGGCAAGGGCAAGGTCGCCGCCGGCCTCGAGGGCAAGCCGGACTGCACCCTCGAGATCTCCGACGCCGACTGGCAGGCGATGACCAGCGGCAAGGCCGACGCGCAGAAGCTGTACTTCGGCGGCAAGCTGAAGATCTCCGGCAACGTGATGGCGAGCCAGAAGCTGGAGTTCCTCAAGAAGATCGACCCGACCAAGCTGGCCCCGGCGTCCGCTCCGATTGCAGCCGCGGCGGCTCCGGCGGCGGCCCCGGCGGCGGGCTCGAAGTCGAAGGCGATCTTCAAGGCGCTGACCGAGCGGATCGCGAAGACCCCGACCCTGGTCTCCGAGGTCGGCGCAGTGCTGCAGTTCAAGGTGAAGTCACCCGAAGGAGCGTGGGTGGTGAACCTGAAGGACGCCAAGGGCAGCGTCACCGAGGGCCTCGACCCGAAGGCGACCACCACCCTCACCATCTCGGACGAGGACCTGGCCGAGCTGGCGACCACCGGCGCGGTGAAGGAGTTCTTCATGGCCGGCAAGCTGCGGGTCGATGGCGACGCGAAGGTCGCTCACCGGCTCACCTTCTTCAAAGCGCTGATCTGATCCGCGCCAAACCAATCAAAGGAGACAAAAAATCATGGGACGCAAAGTGAATGTGATTGGCGTGGGAATGGTGAAGTTCGCGAAGCCCGGCGCCTCGGACGAGTACGACGTGATGGCGGCGGCGGCGACCAAGAGCGCGATCGCCGACGCGAAGATCGACCCCAAGCAGATCGAGCAGGCGTTCGTCGGCTACGTCTACGGCGACAGCACCTGCGGTCAGCGCGCGGTCTACGCCGGGGTGGGCCTCAACGGCATCCCGGTGGTGAACGTGAACAACAACTGCTCGACCGGCAGCAGCGCGATGTTCCTCGCCCGCCAGGCAATCGAGGCCGGCGCGGAGTGCGTGCTCGCGCTGGGCTTCGAGAAGATGGAGAAGGGCGCGCTCGGCTCGAAGTTCGACGACCGCACCAACCCGCTCGAGAAGTTCGTCGAGGTGATGGCCCGGGTGCAGGGCTTCAACCAGGCGCCTCCCGCCGCGCAGATGTTCGGCGGAGCGGGCCGCGAGTACCGCTGGAAGTACGGCACCAAGCGCGAGACCTTCGCCAAGATCGCCGAGAAGGCCCGCAAGCACGCGACCAAGAACCCGTACGCGCTGTTCAACCAGGCGCTGTCGGTCGAGCAGATCCTCGCCTCCGACGAGGTGTTCGATCCGCTCACCCGCTTCCAGTGCTGCCCGCCCACCTGCGGCGCGGCGGCGGCGATCTTCTGCAGCGACGAGTTCGCCAAGAAGCTGAAAATCAGCAAGCCGGTCTACATCGCCGCCCAGGCGATGACGACCGACTTCCCGACCAGCTTCGAGGACTCGATGATCAAGATGGTCGGCTACGACATGGCGAAGGCCTGCGCGAAGCAGGTCTACGAGAAGAGCGGCGTGAGCCCTGAGGACGTCGACGTGGTCGAGCTGCACGACTGCTTCACCGCCAACGAGCTGCTGACCTACGAGGCGATCGGCCTGTGCAAGGAAGGCGAGGCCGAGAAGTTCATCGAGGCCGGCGACAACACCTACGGCGGGAAGTTCGTCACCAACCCGTCGGGCGGGCTGTTGAGCAAGGGCCACCCGCTCGGCGCGACCGGGCTGGCGCAGTGCACCGAGCTGGTGTGGCAGCTGCGCGGGCAGGCCGAAGGGCGCCAGGTGCCGGACGCGAAGATCGCGCTCCAGCACAACCTGGGGCTCGGCGGCGCCTGCGTGATGACGATGTACCGGCGGGACTGAGCCGCTTCTCGCTTACCGCAAGCCGGCCCGGGTTCGCCTTGAAGCGAGTCCGGGTCAGGCCCGCGCGTCGACCAGCCCGCGCTGCTTGTCGTAGACCACGCCCTGGTGGGGCACCGGCCCGGCGAGGATGTAGTTGCTGCGCAGCTTGCGCCCGAGCACTTCCTCCGCGCGGGCGCCGAGGCTGATCATCTTCGGGAGGTGGATCCCGGTCTCGACGCCCATCTCGGCGAACATCCCGACCAGGTCTTCGGTGCAGGTGTTGCCGGTGTGGCCGCGGTGGTAGCCGGGGGCGCCGGTCTTCGGCTGACCGCCGATCGCTCCCAGCGAGCTGTCGAAGTACTTGAAGCCGAAGGTGAGCGCGGTGAGCGAGTTGGCGACGCCCCAGCCGCGGGTGTCGTGGAAGTGCACCACCACCTCGTCGCGGGTCATCCCGTGGCCGAGGATGTGCTCGTAGAACGCGTGCACCTGCCGCGGGTTCGCCACTCCGGTGGTGTCGCCGAAGCCGATGAAGGTCGCCCCCAGCTCCTTCCACCACTTGCCGAGGTTCAGCGCGTTGTCGACGCTGACGTCGCCGGTGATCGGGCAGCCGAAGCTGGTCAGCACCCACCCGAAGACCTGGTGACCGGTCTTGAGCGCGAGGTTGATCATCTTCTCGAGCTCCACCTTGTTCTCGTCGTGGGTCATGTTGACGTTGGCGCGGTTGTGGCGCTCGCTCGCCGAGATCACCATCGCGATCTCGTCGACCCCGTAGCCCTCGGCCTTGCTCGCCGCCGCCCGCTCGACCCCTTTGAGGGTGGTGCAGATCCCGCGGTACTGGACCTTCGGCGAGCGGGGGATGTGCTTGAGCACCTCCTCCGCGTCGGCGAACTGGGGCAGGTACTTGGGGTGGGCGAAGTTGGTCGCTTCGATCTTGGTGAAGCCCGCCTCGACCATGCCGGTGATGATCTCGATCTTCTGCGCGGTGGGGACGAACACGGGCTCGCTCTGCAGGCCATCCCGCGCCCAGCACTCACCCATCACCACCGACTTGGAAATATTCGAGATCACGCCTGGTCTCCGTTCGGGCGGGCTGCGAGATGCAGCCGCGCTTGCTCTACGACAAAAGGATGGGACTCCAGCTGCATTGCCGCCGTCTCGATCGGGCCGCGGCGCAGCAGCTCGAGGCCGTGAGGCAGCGCGCTCGCCCGGGCGATCAGCGTCTGGTGGCAGGTCGTCGCGCGGGCCGGCTCGGGGGTCGGCACCGGGGCGGGGTTGAGCCGGGCGCGCTCGACGATCCGCGCCGCCTGGGCCTGGGCGGCGGGCTGCGCGATCGCGGCCCGCAGCTCCTCCACCGTCTGCGGATGCACCTGGTAGAGCGCCGCCACCGACTCGAGGTGCCCCTCGAAGAGCGCGGACTCCCCTTCGGGATGACACGCGGCCGCTTCGAGCAGCTTCACCAGCTCCACCGGCAGTTGGATCATCCGGGCTGCATACCGTGACCTGAGCCCCGGTGGGGAGTCCCCCCCGGGTATTTCTGGCTCAGGCCGGAAAGGCCCGATCGACCAACTGCTGGAAGGGAACAGTTGCAGGCAGGGTCCCGAACGCCTGCCCCTTCTGCCCGCCCAGCCGCGTGGCACAGAACGCGTCGGACACCACCGCGTTGCCGGCCCGCACCAGGATCGAGCCCTGCAGACACAGCGCCAGCCGTTCGACGATCATCCGCGAGCGGACCTCGAGGGTCTGGGTGTCGGCCAGCTCGTTCATCAGCTTGTCCGCCTCTTCGTCGAGGATCCGGTTGCCGCCCCGCGCCGCCGAGATCTCGGCCACCAGCGCGGCGATCGCGGCCGGCTCGCGCGCGGCGGCCCGCAGGAAGTCGAGGCACTGGATGTTGCCGCTGCCTTCCCAGATCGAGTTGAGCGGCGCCTGGCGGTACAGCCGGGGCAGGTTGCTCTCCTCGACGTAGCCGGCGCCGCCCAGGCACTCCTGCGCCTCGTTGACGAACACCGGCGCCCGCTTGCAGACCCAGTACTTGCCGATCGCGGTCGCGACCCGGCAGAAGGCCGCCTCGTTCGGATCCCGCCCGCTGGCGTCGACCGCGCGCGCGACCCGGGCGGTGAGCGCGGTGTGGGCCTCGCTCTCCAGCGCCAGGTCGGCGAGCACGTTGCGCATCAGCGGCTGCTCGGCGAGCCGCTTGCCGAACGCGCTGCGGTGGCGGCAGTGGTGAATCGCCTGTACCAGCGCCTGCCGCATCAGCGAGCTCGAGCCGATCATGCAGTCCTGCCGGGTGAGCGCGACCATCTCGAGGATGGTGGCCACCCCGCGGCCTTCCTCGCCGCACATCCAGGCGAGCGCGCCGTGGAACTCGACCTCGGACGAGGCGTTGCTCCAGTCGCCCAGCTTGTCCTTCAGCCGCTGAATCCGAATCGGGTTGCGCTCGCCGTCGGGAGTGAAGCGGGGCAGGAGGAAGCACGACAGCCCGCCCTTCGCCTGCGCCAGCACCAGGAACGCGTCGCACATCGGCGCGGAGAAGAAGAACTTGTGGCCGACCAGGGTGTACGGCTGCCCCGGCCCCGGCGCGCCGGTCGGCTCGGCCCTCGTCTGGTTGCTGCGCACGTCCGAGCCGCCCTGCTTCTCGGTCATCCCCATCCCGAAGGTCGCGCCGTGCTTCTGGGCCGCGGGGATGAAGCGCGGGTCGTAGACGGAGGAAGTGACGCGCGGCAGCCACTCCTTCGCCAGCTCGGGCTGCTGCCGCAGGGTCGGCACGCAGGCGTAGGTCATCGTCAGCGGGCAGCCGGTGCCCTGGTCGGCCTGGTTGTGGAGGTAGCTGAGCGCCATCCGCGCCACGTGGGCGCCCGGCCGGTCGGCGTTCTTCCACGCGAAGCCGGTGCCGCCGTGCGAGATCGCCAGCTCCATGATCCGGTGGTAGGCGGGGTGGAACTCGACCTCGTCGATCCGGTGGCCGTAGCGATCGAAGGGCCGGAACTTCGGCTTGTTCTCGTTGGCCAGAAAGCCCAGCTGCATCAGCTCGCCGCCGACCAGCTTCCCGTAGGCGGCGACGTGGCTCTCGCCCCAGCCGCCTCCTTCGCGCGCGACCGCCTCGCGCAGCACCGGGTCGGTGGCCCAGGCGTCGTAGACCAGCGGCGGGGGCTGGTTGGTGACCTGGTGGGTGAGGAACTGCTCCGACAGTTTCGTGGGATCCTGGCTCATCAGTTCTCGAGCAGCAGCGTCAGACCCAGGGGAGAGCTCGGCGAACCCGGCGCGAGCGACAACCTCAGCGGCGAGAAGCCCAGCGCCTCGGCTCGCCGATCCTCCACCAGCACCTGCCGGGACGGAATGCCGAGGATCGCCAGCGTGAGGCCGGTGACCTGCAGCACCGTCACCACCCCCGCGAAGAGGAACTCGAGCTGGCGGCTGGAGACGTTGGAGTAGCCGTACGACGTCGCGAACAGGAACTGGCTCAGCGCGGGCCCGACCAGCGGCACCGCGTAGACCAGGTAGGTGCCCCGGTTGCGGACCACGAAGCTGGTGGTGGAGCTGGTGCCGAGCCCGGCGAACGAGTAGCCGAGCACGCCGTAGAACACCGAGAGGATGTAGCCGACGCCGAACAGCACCGGCCCGGTCACCAGCAGGGCCTTGCGGCGCTGGGTCTCGAAGTGGAATCCGGGAGGCGCCTGCTCGCCGTCGGCGTTGACGGCCGGGCCCTGGGGCCGGGTGTCGACCGGCGGTGCGAGCGGCGCATCGATCGGCGGCGGCACCGGCGGCGGCACCGAACCGGCCAGCACGCACTGCCCGTTGTCGAGGCACTGCTCTCCGGCGAGGCAGGGAGGATTGCAGGCCGAGCGGCACTGGCCCTGGTAGCAGAAGAAGCCGGTGCGGCAGGCGGGGAAGCACTCGATCGCGGCGGCCGGAGGCGGAGGCGGCGGCGGAGGCGGCAGATCGGCCGGGGGCGGCCGCGGCGGAGGAGGCGGCAGGGGGGCGGCCAGGCTCGCGACCGGAACCAACAACGCCACGCCGAGGGTGAAGCAGACGATTCGTCCCATCCCCCATTTCTATCCCAAGGCGTTTTCGGGCGGGCCAGCGTTAACGCCGCAGCGACTGCTCCAGCCCGCGGTTGGCGAGCTGATCCGCCCGCTCGTTGCCGGGGTGGCCGGCGTGGCCCTTGACCCACCGCCACTCCACCGTATGCAGGGCGACGATCTGATCGAGCGCGATCCAGAGGTCGACGTTCTTCACCGGCTCCCTCGCTTTCGTCTTCCACCCGTTGAGCTTCCAGCCGTGGATCCACTTCGAGATCCCCTGCATCACGTAGGTCGAGTCGGTGTGCAGCCGCAGCGGTGAGGGCCGGGTGAGCGCCTTGAGCGCCTCGATCACCGCGGTCAGCTCCATCCGGTTGTTGGTGGTCTCGGGCTCGCCGCCGCACAGCTCGCGCTCGCGGGCGCCGAACTTCAGCAGCGCCCCCCACCCTCCCGGGCCCGGGTTTCCACGGCAGGCGCCATCGGTGAAGATCTCCAGCTCCATCGCCAGGCGGCTTCTAGCCAAAGCCGCCTCGAAAGTCCTTTGGCCCGCCCTCAGGATTCTGTGATCCGCCCGCCCACTTGCCCCCGCAACCGCCGGAGTTCGCTGACCGGCGCAGCTGGTACGGCGCTTGCGCTGGGCGCGCCCGAGTTTCTTTCCAGGGCCGCCGGGGAGCACACATGAACCGCATACTGATTGGGTCGATCTTCGCCGTCTTCGCGTTCGGCTGCAGCGCGAACCTGCCTCCCGGCACCACGGTGGACAACCCGATCGTCCCCGGCCAGCAGGACTTCATCTCGCTCGAGCGCGACTACTCGAACGACCGCAACGCCGGATACGACACCGCGGGAGGAGCGCCCGGCGCGTCGAGCGAGACCGGGGGCCAGGCGGGGCCGCCCTCGAACGCCAAGGCCCCCAGCGGCCGGGAAGGCACGGTCGAGGAAGCGGACATCTACCGGGTCGACGCCAACCGGCTCTTCTATTTGAACACCTACCGCGGCTTCATCATCTACGACCTCAACGATCCGAAGAACCCGAAGCAGGTCTCTCGGCTGCCGGTGCACGGCTACCCGATCGAGATGTTCGTCACCCCCACCACCGTCTACGCGCTGCTGCGCGACGCGCTCTACGTCACCCAGGACATCCAGGGCTTGAGCTTCAAGCGCCACAACGTCTCGCAGTTGGTCGCGATCGACATCCAGGACATCAAGAACCCGAAGATCCTCCAGACGATCGACATCGTCGGCGAGCTGAAAGAGGGCGTGTCGCGGAAGATCGACGACACCGTCTACCTCGTCTCCCACCTGCCCCAGTCGTACTACTGGGCCGGCTACCCCTACGCGGGGGAGCGCACCGAGCAGGCGTGGGTCTACTCGTTCAACGTCGCGGATCCGAAGCACGTGGTGCAGATGCAGAAGCTGAAGGTGTTCGAGGGCGGCGGCAGCCAGACCAACACCAACGGCAGCTCGACCAGCCGCTACTTCTCGGGGGTCACCATCTCGGCCACCTCCAACACCCTGCACGTGGTCGAGAACTGGCACACCTACGGCTGGGTCTCGGGCAGCAACTACAACTGCGGCTCGTATCGCTCGATGCAGGAAGCGGTGGTGTCGATCATCGACATCTCGGATCCGACCGGGAAGATCCGGCTCCACTCCCGCTTCTCGACCTACGGCTCGCTCAACGATCAGTTCAAGCAGACCTACGTGCACGACCCGGTGAGCGGGAAGGGCTACTACCTCGGCATCTTCCAGCGGCAGGAGTGGAGCTCGATCAACTGCTCGGGCACCAGCTTCACCCAGAACAACCTCGAGTCGTGGGACATCACCGACGGCGAGCACCCGGTGCGGGTCAGCAGCCTCTCGTTCGGCAAGCCCAACGAGACGGTGCGCGGCAGCACCTTCGACACCAAGCGGAGCGTCGCCTTCGCGATCACCGCCCGGCAGATCGACCCGCTCTACGCGATCTCGTTCGCCGACCCGACCAAGCTGGCGATCCTCTCGCAGATCGACGGGCTGTCGGGCGACATGAACGTCTTCCGGTTGGTGGGTGACGGCAAGTTCCTCCTCGGCATCGGCCGGGACAACGACGCCACCTGCTCGGGCTACGGCACCGCCGCGACCGGCTGGTCGGCGAACGTCGCGGTGAGCGTGATCGACGTGCAGAACCTGAGCGCGATCCGGCTGGTCCAGCGCAAGTGCGTCACCGTCAACAACGCCTCCTGGGTGTGGAGCGACCTCAACTGGAACCTCGACCAGGCCCACAAGATGCTCGGGATGCACTCCGACGCGAGGGCGAGCGTGATCAGCGTGCCGGTCAGCTACTACGCCAAGAGCGGCACCGGGGACTGGTGGTGGTGGTACCGGCCCGAGTCGGCGGTCGGGCTGATGTCGTTCGATCTGGCCGCCTATGACCCGGCGAAGGACCACCTCAACCAGCAGGTGCTCAACAACCACGGCACCGTCGTCCACACCGCGGGGCACGTGGTGCGCAGCATCGTCTTCACCCACAAGGTCGGCACCGTCGAGCGGCGGATGATGGTGAACCTGAGCCAGACCCACGTCTCGGTGACCGACATCGAGAACCTCAACCTGCCGGCGCCGCAGTCGGTGATCGAGGTCGCGCCATACCACCAGCGGCTGCACCGCTTCGGCGACTTCGTGGTGGACGAGGTGCGGCAGGGCAGCGAGTACAGCTACCAGCCGGGCGCGAGCGAGTTCCGGATCAAGCGCGCGGGCAAGGGGCTCGACGAGGGCGAGGTGGTGGCGAGCTTCACCGTCCCGCGGGTGCAGCAGGTGATGCAGTTCAAGAACCTGCTGGTGCTGTTCCGCCAGGCCAACGACACCGCCACCCCGTACTACCAGCGCAAGACCCAGGCGGTGATCTACGACCTCACCGTGCCGACCGCGCCGGTGAAGCTGTCGGAAGCGGACCTGCCGACCCAGGTGATGCCGTACGTCTGGTACGGCTGCGGCGGCTGGGGCTACTACCCGAGCTACTACGGCGGCACCTGGGCGGCGAGCGACCTCGGCCTGGGCCTGCTCAACTGGACCTACGCGAACAACAGCTCGACCCAGCAGCTGATCTTCCTGGACCTCAGCGCGCCGGCCACGCCGAAGGTGGTGACCCGCACCCTCGCCACCCAGACCTATGACTCGCGGTGGGGCTACACCAACGCCGGCCGGCAGTACGTCAACCTGATCGGCGACGGGACCCGGCTGATCGCCAACTACAAGGAGAAGGTCGGCACCTTCGACATGGGCGACGGGACCCGGTTCGCGCAGATGCGGTACTACGCGGAGGTCTTCCCGACCGCGGATCTGGTTCCGCAGGTGGCGATCAACGTCCCCGGCCGGCTGATCCAGGGCGTGGAGAAGAACGGCGATCGCACCCTGCTGACCACCGACGAGGTGTTCAAGCTCGCGACCCACGAGGCCAACAGCTCCTGGATTCCCGAGGCGCGGCTGCACCTGGTGAAGCTCGGCGCCACCCGGTCGACCCTGCTCGACACGATGGGCCTGGGCGGGATGCAGGTCGGCGACATGGTGGGCGACTCCGACCGGCTGTTCATGACGCTGCGCAAGGGCTACTCGTACTGGTACGGCTACGACTCGCGCGGCGGCGCCTACGTGCAGCCGTCGGACTCGCTGACGATCCTCGATCTGAGCCAGGGCCGGCTGACGAAGAAGTTCTCGGCCCCGGTGGGCACCTACTCCGCCCAGCTGATGGGCGTGTCGGGTGACCGGCTGTTCGTCAACCTGCCCGGCGACGGGGTGCTGGCGGTGGACGTGAGCGACCTGAGCGCTCCGGTCGGCCAGCACTTCCTGCGCACCCTCGGCTACGCGACCCACATCGTGTTCGCCGCCGACACTGCCTTCATCGCCGCCGGGAACTTCGGGATCTACGAGATGGACCTCTCGTCGAAGCCGAGCATCCTCCACTTCTAGCGGGCAGAGAGGAAGTCGAGGCCCAGCCGGAGCAGGTCGAGCGGGAAGACGCGGGGGATCAGGTGGAGGATCCCGAACGCCGCGGCATGGATGCCGAGCGCGGCGAGCGGGCCCTGGAACTTCTTCACCGCCAGCGTGGTGACCGCTGCGAACCCGGCGAACCACAGCCAGAACGCCAGCGGGGTGAAGAGGGCGAAGGCGCCGAGGACCAGCTTGAGGCTCAACATCGCTCCGAGCACCGCCCAGATGGCGAGGATCCCCAGGTGCACTGCGTTCTTCATCCCGTTCATGGTGTGGCTCCGTTGTGCGGCGAGTGTGTCCTCTTCAACGCGCAGCATGCCGGAGCGGTGTAATCAGGTCTGGGAACTGGTCGTCACGTCAGTGATAACCTGCGGTGTATGATTTCTCTCCAGCGCCTCGAGGGGTTCTATTGGGTTGCCCGCACCGGGGGGTACGCCCGGGCGGCCCGCGCCTTCCCCTATCCGATCAGCCAACCGGGAGTTCACCAGCAGGTGCGGCGGCTGGAGGAGGAGGTCGGGGTGCCGCTGTTCGAGCGGGTGGGCAAGGACCAGATGGCGCTCACCCCCGCCGGCCACGCGCTGTTCGAAGTGGTCGAGCCGTTCTACGAGCAGCTGCCCGCGCTGGCGGCGAAGCTCAAGGACGGCAAGGTGGGCGGGACGCTGAAGGTCCACGCCGCCGGGCACCTGCTGCGGCACCTGATGCCGAAGTGGCTGCTGCGGCTGCAGAGCCGGCGCTCGGACATCAACGTCGCGCTGTCGGAGGTGAAGGCGGCGGACCCGATGGCGCTGCTGCGGGGCGAGGCGGATCTGCTGGTCGACTGGCTGCCCCAGCTGCCGGAAGGAATCGAGGCGCGCGAGGTGGCGGTGATGCGCACCTTCGTGGTGACGCCGACCCAGGGGCCGTACGCCCAGGGC
>JAGSPQ010000886.1 GCA_018262385.1 Myxococcaceae bacterium
CCGACGATGAAGCGCAGCTCCTGCGTCCCCTGGTCCTCGACCACCACTTCCCACGCGAGCTCCTCGAGCGGCGCGTCCGGGCTCGCCCGCGTCTGCAGCTTCAGCGTGGTGCGGCCGGCAGAAAGCCCGGTGAGCGTGATTCGCTGATTCGCGACCGCTCTTGCGTCGACCACCGCCTCGTCCGCCACCGTCACCGTCTGCACGCCCGGCAGCGAGACGACCACCCGTGCACCGGCCGCCACCCGCACCGTCTTGCTCGCCACCACCGCCACCGGCGCCACCTGCGCCGCGGGGCGAAGCTGCTGCCAGGCGACCCCGGCGCCCGCGGCGAGCACCACCGCCAGCGCCATTGCGCCCGCCACCGCCCGCGGATTCGCGCGGGAAGGCTTGAGGCACACCGCCAGCTCCTCGAGCAGCTCGCCCATCGAGTCGAACCGCCCGTCGGGGGCGATCGACATCCCCTTCAGCAGCGTGCGCTTGAGCCGGGCGGACTCGAGCTCGAGCCGCGGCGGCTTGCCCGAGCGCATCGCCCGGCGCAGCTCTTCCGGCGTGCGCCCGGGAAACGGCCGATGCCCGGACAGCGCTTCGGCGAGGCAGACGCAGAAGCTGAACTGATCCGAGCGCACGTCCGCCACCTGCCCCTCGAGCTGCTCGGGCGACATGTACGCCGGAGTGCCGAGCAGCGAGCCTTCGCGGGTCAGCTCGATCGAGCCCGTCCCGGCTCCGGTCGCCAGGGCGCTGGCCATCGGCCGGGCGAGGCCGAAGTCGGTCACCCGCGCCCGCCCATCGGGGCCGACCAGCACGTTGCTGGGCTTGAAGTCGCGGTGGACCACCCCGGCCTGGTGCGCCGCCTCCAGCCCCCGTCCCGCCTCGACGAAGATCTGCACCACCTCGCGCCAGCCCCGCTTCCGTTCGCGCAACCACAGGTCGAGCGTCGGGCCGTCGATCAGCTCCATCGCGAGGAAGTCGTCCCCCTGATCGCTGCCCAGCTCGAAGATCGGCACCAGGTTCGGGTGAGACAGCTTCGCCATCGTCTGCGCTTCCCGCAGCAGCCGGGTGCGCGACTCGAGGTTGCCCAGCGCGCTCGTCCGCAGCAGCTTGATCGCCACCACCCGGTTGAGCTCCTGATCCCGCGCCGCGTACACCATGCCCATCCCGCCCCCGCCCACCAGCCGCTCCACCTGGTAGCGGCCCACCCGGCCATGGCGCTGCGCCGGAGCGTCCCCGAGCGCCGTGCCCCCCGTCTGCTTCGCGACGGCCCCCAGCGAAGCGAGCTGGGCGATCAGCGATCGGCACGCGCCACAGCCGTCGAGGTGCGCTTCCAGGCTGCCCAGATCGGTGCCGCTCAGCTGGCCCGTCGAGAAGCGCACCAGCGCGTTTTCATCGGGACACCCCAACCCGCCGATCATGCGCGCGAGCATCGCAGACCTCACTTCACCACGTGGACGAGGATCGACTTTCGGACCTCGCCGCTCCAGACGATCAGGGTGGTCGAGCCGACCTGCTTTCCCGCCGTCAGCGTCAACTGGCGGTCGCCCACCGGCTTCACGTCCGCAATCTCGGTGTCGCCAATCGAGATCCGGCTGATCGCGGCGAAGGTGAGCGTGCGTTGCGCCCCGAGCTTCAGCGTCACCTGCTCTTCGTCCGCCTCGGGCCGAATCGGCGCCCGGGCGACGCGCAGCTTCAGCTCGGATGGCACCTGATCGCCCGCCTGCCACACCCGCAGGGTGGTCTCGCCCTCTCCCACTCCCGTCAGCAGGACCTGATCCTTCCCCAGCGTCTGCACGTCCACGATCGCCGCGTCGCCTACCGCCACCTTCACCACCCGGGGCAGGACCAGCACCCGCTGGGCTCCGACCGACAGGTCTACCCGCTGCAGCTGCGGCGCGCCCTCCTGCTGGGCGGCGAGCGCGGTGAGCGGCAGCAGCAACGAGAGGCAGAGGATCGAGCGCATCGGGAGGCTCCGGAGAAATGCGGGTTCGAATCCCGGACACAGGCAGCGCGGGCTTGTTGCAGCCGATCTGCGCTCAGTCGTCCAACAGCCTGGAAAGGCTCAAGGAAAGCTCGCTCTGCGCCGCCCGCAGCACGCTCTCCAGCTCGTGCGGGGTCAGCTTCAGCGCCGCCACCAGCTGGGCCCGGGTCTCCTCGTGCAGCTGCTGCTGCGCCTTCGCCAGCCACCGGCTGATGGTCGACTTGTCCTTCTGGTAGAGGGGCGCGATCTGATCGAGCGGCAGCCCATCGAGGGTGTGCAGCTTGAGCAGGGTCCGCTCGCGCGGGCTCAAGGTGGCCAGCGCCGCGGCGAAGGCGGTCGCGAAGTGCTGCTTGTGCTTGCGGCGGATCAGCTCCAGCTCGGGGTTGGGAGCGGCCAGCGGCAGCGCGGTCAGCCGCTCCTGATCGAGCGCCTCTTCCCGGTGGCCGGGCCGCTTCAGGTTGAGCGCGTGGCGAATCGCCGCCGCCTTCAGCCACGCGCGCAGCGGGCCCTGGCCGGCGTAGTCGGCGATCCGCGGCGGGCCCCCGTTCTCGCGCTTGAGCAGCAGCCGCTCGCGCAGCACCTGCTGCACCTCGTCCGCCAGCACCCCGGTGGTGTCCAGGCTGGCGACCGCCCGCGCGACCGCGGGAAGCTGGGTCGCCTCGAGCGCCGCCAGCGCCTTCGGGTCTCCCCCCGCGCAGCAGCAGGCGAGGTAGAGATCTTCGGCCGCCAGCTCCTCGAGGGTCCGCTGCGGGTGGCGGGTGGGCGGCAGCCGCGCGGCGAGGTGGGCGAGGAACCGCGGGGCGGGCAGCTCGAGTGCGGGCCAGGCCAGCCGCGCGCGGGCCACCAGCGCTTCGAGCAGCCCCTCGAGCCCCGGCAGCTTCCCGTACTCGGCGCCGTGGGCGGGCA
>JAGSPQ010000887.1 GCA_018262385.1 Myxococcaceae bacterium
CGACCTTGAGGAGCTTGCGCGGGACGCCCAGCGGCTTGAGGCCCGGCGCGCCGATCGCCACGTCGATCTCCGCGGTGGCAGGCAGCCGGCTGGTGACGATCGCCGAGAGGGTGACTTCGTCCTTCTCGGTGAAGAAGCGCGGGGCCTGCAGCCGCACCATCAGCGGCCGCTCGGTGCGGATCGTCGCCCGCCCGACGCCGAGGTGAGAGCCGTCGGTGACCACGGTCGCGATCGCGCGCCAGGTGGTGAGCGAGTCGGTCAGCCTGGCGGTCGCCTGGATCGGCGCTCCGACCTTGCCGAGCACCGCGGCGAACCAGCCGGCCGAGGTCCCGAAGTCGGTGCGGACCTTGACCGGCGCATCGAAGCCCCCGGCCTTGTTTCCTCCCGGGCCCGCTGCTTCCTCGTCGCGTTCCGCGCCGGCGGACTCCTTCTTGGCGGACTTCCGCTCTGCCGCGGCCGCGGCCGGAGCCGGAGCCATGGCGCGCGACTCCGAAGGGGCCGCTCCCATGCCGGCTCCGGTGCGGCCCAGATCATCGAGGCTGTCGGCGGCCTTCAGCTTCTTCGAGGGCTCCTCGTTCTTGTCGCTGTCCGGGGCCTGGACGATCGGCTTGGCCTGCTGCTTCACCGCCCGTGGCCGGTAGCTGCGCTGGTTCAGCGTCGACGCGGTCTGCACCGACAGCTGGCGCGGCTTGCGGCCGAAGTAGTCGACGAAGCCGGTGTTCTCCGGCTCGAGGGCGAACAGCGCCTCGTCGACGAAGGTGATCGCGGTCTCGAACGGGGCCCCCTTCGGCGCGTTTCCGGCGAGCGTCACGGTGGCCTGCTGGGTGGTGCCGGGCTCGGTCTGCTCGGAGGCGAACTTCACCTTCACGTCGAGCTCGTTCGCAGCGCCGAGCACGCGGATCGGAACGTGGGTCTGGAAGTTGTTGAGGTGCTCGACGCGCGAGACGTGCAGCCAGCAGTTGGGCGCCATGTCGACCGTCAGCGGCAGCTCGATGAACCGGGCGCGCCCGTTGAGCTCGATGCCTTTGGCGAGGTGAATCTTCTCGCTCTCCAGCGACAGCAGCGCGTGCCCGCCCGTGGAGGGCGTCACCAGCAGCACCCGCAGCATCTGCCCCGAGCGCAGCGGGCCGCGATCGGTGAACAGCTGGAACCCCGCGTTCGGAGGAACCATCGGCTTGGCGTCGTTGGTCAGCCACAGCTCGGCGGTGGCGAGCACCGGGCTGTCGGCCGCCGCGTCCGCCGCGCGCACCTCGACCCGCACCGGCCCGAGCGCGTCGGCATCGAGCGCCGTGGTTCCCGCGCCGCCCTCGAGCTTCAGCTTCTTCTCCGCGATCGCCGCGCCCACTCCGGTGTCGGTGACCCTCACCAGCCGGGCGACCAGCTGCGGACCCTCGGGCCGGCCGTTGGCGTCCTCCGAACGGAACTTCAGCTGCACCTTCTCGCCCGGCTTGTAGAGGAACCGGTCGGTGCGGACGTCGACGAAGTACGGCTGGGCCGAGGCGTTCACCGAGCCGGTGCCGGTGACTTCGCGGCGCGAGGCGTCGGTGACGAAGACCTGAATGTCCCAGGTGATCCCCGGGTGGCCCTCGGCGTTCTTGGTCGCCGGCACTTCGACCTCCGAGGTGCCGTCGGCGCCGGTCTTGAACTGCAGGGTGTGCTGCGCGAGCTGCTGCCGGTAGTAGCCGCCGTAGTAGCCGTCGTCGTCGTCGTAGCGGTGGCGCCCCCGGCCCCGGGAGTACCCGCCGGAGTCCGGCTGGGCGAGATCCTCGGGCCACGGCTTCCACTGGTGACTCCAGCTGCGCACGTAGACGATCGCGCGGCCGGTGGCGTTGGCGACCGGGCCGCCGAAGAAGAAGGACGCGGAGACCTTGAACTTC
The DNA here is from genome assembly GCA_018262385.1 of Myxococcaceae bacterium. Taxonomy (GTDB): domain Bacteria; phylum Myxococcota; class Myxococcia; order Myxococcales; family Myxococcaceae; genus JAGSPQ01. Next base: position 1,878 of record JAGSPQ010000887.1, read on the forward strand.
GCCGCCTCGCCGGGCTTCGGCTTGCCCACCGCGGTGACCGAGACGGTGTACTCGGGCGGCTTGTACTCCTCGACCCGGAAGCTGTTGGTGCCCACCTGGTACGAGCGCGCGTTGTTCTGCAGGTAATAGGTGTAGGTGCCCAGCTGCGCCTGCTTGCCGAGCGTCACCGCAAAGGTCGCGGTGCCGAACTCGTTGGTGGTGAGGGTCGGCTTGCCCAGCTCTTTGCCGGACGCGTCGCGCACGTAGAAGGTGAACGAGTCGCCCTTCACCGGCACCGAGGGCCCGTCGCTGCGGGTGCGGAGGAAGATCTTGAAGTTGACCGTCTCGCCCGGCTTGTAGAGCGGGCGATCGGTGAGGACCCAGCCGAGCCGCTCTTCGTTGTTCGAGTGGTAGTAGCCGCTGTTGGCCCGCGCCCAGCTCCAGTGGGGGCCGGACTTCACCCACGCCGTCACCTGCGGCCGCTTGAACTTCTTCAAGTCGAAGCGGGCGACGCCGGTCTCGTCGGCCTGGGCGGTGAGCTTCTCGTGCTGGCTGGAGCCGTCGTAGTCGTAGACGAACAGCGTGGCCTGCGCGCCGGGCGCCGCCTTCCCCGTCTCGGCGTCGGTGGTGAAGGTGACCGCGCTGTCCTTGCCGACCTTCAGCACCGTCACCTGCTGGGTCACCAGCGCGAAGGTCTGCGCGGTGTGCTTGCCGTCGGCGAGGACCTCGAGCACGTAGGCGCCGGGCTCCTTCACGTCGAGCTCGAAGCTGCTGCTGCTCTGCGCGTGGGGACTGGGAACGGTCAGCTTGCTCTGCCAGGTGCTGACGGTCGGCCCGGCCGTCCGGTGGAGGTCGCTCTCGCCGTGCTGGGCGTAATCCTTTTGCTGCTCGCTGGGGACGATCTTCCGCACCGTCCACTTCGCGTTCTCCACGTTGCGGTAGCTGGCGCTGACCTGCGGCTTCATCCCCGGCAGCTCGATCCACGACACCGAGACGTTGATCCACGGGCGGCGGATCTCGG
>JAGSPQ010000888.1 GCA_018262385.1 Myxococcaceae bacterium
TGCTCCACCACCTCGGTGCGCACGGTCGGCAGCTCGGAGGTCGACCCGTACTCGGCGGTCGCCGGCGGCATCGCCGCGCTGTTCGGGCCGCTCCACGGCGGCGCCAACGAGGCGGTGCTGCGGATGCTGCGGGAGATCGGCGAGAAGAAGAACGTGCCCGACTTCATCAAGCGAGTGAAGGCGGGCGACGGCACCAAGCTGATGGGCTTCGGCCACCGGGTGTACAAGAACTACGATCCGCGGGCGAAGGTGATCAAGAAGGCCTGCGACGAGGTCTTCAGCGTCACCGGCAGAAACCCCCTGCTCGACATCGCCATCGAGCTCGAGCGCATCGCCCTGCAGGACGAGTACTTCGTGCAGCGCAAGCTCTACCCGAACGTCGATTTCTACTCGGGCCTCATCTACGAGGCGATGGGCTTCCCGGTGGACTTCTTCACCAATCTGTTCGCGATTCCGCGCACCGTGGGGTGGCTCACCCAGTGGGAAGAGATGATCACCGATACCGAGCAGAAGATCGCCCGCCCGCGCCAGGTCTTCCTCGGCAAGCGGGAGCTCGATTACGTCCCGATCGAGAAGCGGTCGTAGAAGGCGATCCCGACGAAGCGCCGCTGGCCAGCCACCCTTGAGCGCTTCTACGCCTTGCGGGCAATCACCAGTGCGTTGGCGCTGAACAGCCCCCGCCCCGCCGGCTGGACCTCGACCGTCAGGCCGAGGTCTCGCAGCGCCTGCGCCAGCTGAGAGATCGGCCAGGGGTGAACGCCCCCGCCCCGATTCCAGCCCCGCTTGACCGCGTTGCGCTCGATCTGCTCGGCCAGGCCCCAGCGGCCCCGCTCGGGATCCAGCTCGCGGATCACCAGGATCCCTCCGGGAGCCAGCGCGGTCACGCAGCGGGTCAGCCAGGCGCGCTGCTCTTCGATCGGCGAGTAGTGGAGCACGTCGAACAGGCAGATCGCGTCGGGCGAGCCGAGCGCGACGGTGCGCGCGTCGCCCTGCTCCACCGTCACCTCGCTCACTCCCTCCAGCAGCCGGCGGGCGATGGTCACCTTCTCCACGTCCCACTCCACGCAGCGCACCTTCAGCGCAGGAAACCGGGCGTGGCTCAGCACCCCGAGCAGCCCCATCCCCGCGCCCAGATCGAGCAACTGGGTGCGGTAGGCCAGCAGCGGCAGCGCGAGCGGGTAGATCGGATCCAGCCGCACCTTCCAGGCGCCGTAGTGCCGAAACTGCCGCGGCAGCCGGCCGAGCGCCTCGTACAGCTCGTCCATCTCGCCATCGGTGATCGGCGGCTGCTTCAGATCCTCCAGCCGCCGCTGCCGCAGCACCCGGGCGGTGAGCGCCCCGATCGCCAGCCCGAGGGTGAGGCCGATGGTCATCCCCCCGACGGCGAAGCTGACGAAGAAGTTGGTCATCAGCTCCTTGCCCGGGGTGTCCTTCACCATCTGCAGGGTCAGATCCAGCCAGCGGCCGTGGATCAGGAAGTGGCCCAGCTGGATGCTGGCGATCACCACCAGCGGCGTGAACGGCGGGGTCGAGATCTGCGCCCCGGCGATCACCCCCAGCTTGTTGAGCTTGAACACCTGGGCCAGCGCCAGCCCCAGCACCATCTGAAAGCCGTAGAGCGGGCTGCAGCCCAGCAGCACCCCCAGGCCCACCGCCACCCCCAGCCGGGTGGGCGACGACTGCTCGTTCTTCAGCGTGCGCCACCCCCGGCGCAGCTTCGCCGCCAGGCCCTTCGCCTTCGGCCGATCCTTCACCGCGAGGGCGTCAGTACTCAGCGCGCACTCCGAGGAACGGGCGAATCGGCAGGTGGTTGAACGGGCTGTCGGTCGGCCGGACCTTGTTCGCGAAGTCTCCCTGGTCGTAGAGGCGGGCGAACAGGTTGGTCGAGTTGGTGAGGTTCAACACCTCGAGGTAGATGGCCATGTCGAACGGCCCGCCGCGGAACCGCCGCTCGGCCCGCGCGTTGAACTCGTAGAAGCCCGGGTAGCGGTTGGCGTTGGTGCCGCCGAACACCGGCAGGTAGCGCTGGTGGATCGCGTCCTCGGTGAAGTCGACCACCGGGGTGTACGGCCGGCCGGTGCGGTAGTTGAAGCGCGCGGTGAACAGCCACTTGTTGTTGGGCGAGAACGAGACGTGGGCGCCGAGGGTGAAGCGCTGATCCCACGGGGCCGGGTACTCGACGGTGCCCGAGGCGAGCGGATTCTTCCGATCGGAGAACAGCAGCGCCATCGACGCCCCGTACGAGAAGTAGCGGCTGCGGCCGAGGAACAGCAGGTCGACGCCCCTCGCCAGCCCGGACCCGGTGTTGCGGTACACCGGCGCGCCCGCCGCTTCCATCTCGGCCACCCGCTCGGGGGTGTCGGGGTTGACCACCAGCTGATCGAGGTACTTCACCCAGCCCTCCAGCCGCAGCAGCGCCTCGAACGGCAGCGGCTGCTCGAGGCCGACGATCCCGGTGAACGAGCGCTCGGGCAACAGCCGCGGGTTGCCCAGGCCCGGATCCAGCTGGAGCGGGAGCAGCGACGGCTGGGCCGCCACTCCGACCGACACCTTGAGCACCGTCTTGATCGGCAGCGAGACCGCCGCGCCCAGCCGGGCCGAGCCGCTCAGCTGCCCGCTGCTGGCGTCCAGCTGCGCCCGCCCGCCGCCCTCGAGGCTGAACGCCTCGTTCGGCTTCCAGGTGTGCTCGGCGTAGATGGCGATCAGGTTGCGGCGCACGTCGGGGTTGATGTTCACGTACGGCAGGTAGGTCTCGACGAACGGGGCGTTGATCCACGGCGCGGTCGAGCGCGCGTCGGTGACCTCGCCCAGCAGCCCGAGGTGCCGGTAGGAGTACTGCACCCCCAGGCCGGTGCGGTTCGTCTCCGAGTG
>JAGSPQ010000127.1 GCA_018262385.1 Myxococcaceae bacterium
GCGCGGTGGAGTTCCTCTGGTGGCGCAAGGAAGGCCACCAGGCGCTGGTCGCCTGCGGGCCCGACGCCGAGTGGGCGCTCGAGCTGGACGTGAACACCGGCGAGCGAGAGACCGCGCCGAAGCTGCAGCGCACCTGGTCGCAGCTGGTTCCCGGGCGCGAGCTCTACGTCCAGGAGTGCGAGCATCTGCCGTGCACCGCGAGCTCGCCCTGAGTTGGGGGTAGGATCTCCGCTGATGTCGACCTTCGACGAACGCGCTTCCGCTCGCAGCCGCTGGCCGGTGCTCCGGACCACGCTGAACGCCCCCGAGGCGCCGGCGCTGCTGGACGGGACGGCGGCATGGGACGCGGTGATGGAGCTCACGTGGGAGGCCTACTCGCTGGCCGACCAGATGCCCGACCCACTTCCGAGGGCGAAGTGGCCGACTCGGTTGTTTCGGCCTGGAGAGCAGAGGGCCGATTCGCATGGCCTCTAAGTGGAACGCCGACTTCATCGACCTCGTCGATCTGATGAACGCGGAGCAGGTCGAGTTACCTTCGACGAGGCGATCGCCTCGCGATTGATCCGTGACGTGGATGGCCGGCAGGTCCCCTTCCTCGGGCGCGAGATGCTCATCCGCAACAAGCGAGCGACTGCGCGGGCCAGGGACTTGCTCGACGCCGACGCGCTCGACCGGCCTGGGAAATGAAGGCCGAGGAGCGCAGACCGACGTGACGACGCTGAGAACCGACCCAGGCGGCTGGGTGCCCACCGCGGACGACGCGCCCTTTCACCGGCTCGGCGGGGCAGACGGGGTGCGGGCGCTGGTCGAGGCGTTCTACGACGCGATGGCGCTGCACGAGCCGGCGCTGACGAAGCTGCACCAGTGCGACGAGACGGGGAACGTGACCCGGGTGATGCGCGACCGGTTCGCGCTGTTCCTGATCGGCTGGCTCGGCGGGCCCGACGACTACCAGCAGCAGCACGGCCACCCCCGGCTGCGGATGCGGCACGCCCGCACCCCGGTGGACGAGGCGATGCGCGATGCCTGGCTGCGCGCGATGGGCAAGGCGATGGATGCGCGGAAGGTGAGCGGCGAGGTCCGGGGCTACCTCGACGCGCGGTTCGCCGAGGTCGCCGAGTTCCTGCGCAACACCCGCTGATTGCGCCCGGAGCCCGGCCGGGGTGTCATGGGCTCAAGGTGCTCAAGAAACAACGGGATACGTCCTACGTGGTGGAGCAGGCGCGCGCGCATTACGACGCCTGCATTGAACAGGATCTGATGCAGGCCAACTTCCACGCGCGCGACGGCAAGCGCGTGACCCTGGAAGACGGCCGCGAGGTCACCGAGTTCATCAACTGCAGCTACTTCGGCTTCGACACCCTGCCGGCGGTGATCGCGGGCGCGCAGCAGGTGGTGGCCGAGTACGGCGTTCACTTCTGCTGCGCGCGCTCACGGCTGACCATCGACCCGAACCGGGAGCTCGAGGCCGGGCTGTGCCACTTGTTCGGCGGGCGGGCGATCACCTTCCCATCCGTCACCAGCGCGCACATGTCGGCCCTGCCGCTGGTGGCGAGCGGGGTGTTGCTGCCGGCGCGGCTGCGGCGGCCGGTACGGTTCGTCTTCGATCGCAGCGCCCACGCCTCGATGCAGTACTTGAAGCCGGTGCTGGCGCAGGAAGCGCGGGTCGAGACGATCGACCACAACGCGATGGATCAGCTCGCTGCCCACGCAGTCGAGGCGAAGGCGGAAGGAGAGACCGCGGTCTACGTCGCCGACGGCGTCTACTCGATGGGAGGCCTGTGCCCGCTCGACGCGCTGCTCGCGTTGAGCAAGGAGCACGACCTGTTCCTCTACCTCGACGATGCGCACGGCACGTCGATCTTCGGCGAGCGCGGCGAAGGGTACGTGATCTCGAAATTGGGAGGCGCGCAGCTGCCCGACAACCTGGTGGTCGCCTACTCGCTCGCCAAGGGGTTCGGCACCAACGGCGGCGGGGTGGTGGTGCCGACGCTCGAGCAGGAGCGGTTGGTGCGCAGCTTCGGCCAGACCTACGCCTTCTCTGGCCCGCTCGACTTCGCGATCGTCGGCGCCGCACTCGAGGTGCTGAAGCTGCACGAGGACGGCACGGTGCGGAAGCTCCAGCACGCGCTGCGGGAGAAGGTCGGCTGGTTCGACGCGCTGATTCCTCCTCCCGACGACGCCTTCAGCCCGATTCGGATGGTCGAGGTCGGCGAGGCGGATCGCGCGATCGCGCTCGGCCGGGACCTGCTCGAGCAGGGCCACTTCGTCTCGGTCGCGTTCGTCCCGGTGGTGCCGCGCGGACGGGCGCAGCTGCGGGTGTGCCTCACCAACCAGCACTCCCGGGAGCAGATCGAAGCGCTGGGCGCGGCGATCAAGCAGGGCCTGGCGTCGCTGGCGTGAGTGGCCGCTCACTAACGGCGGCCGAGCCGGGGCCGGGGGGTTGCGCAGCGGGGGACCCTCGCGTGTCAGCCCAGAGGTGTGTTGTGGTGCACGTCTTCAATTTACGGAGAACCCAATGAGCATGCAGATCGAGGGGCGTTCTTTCTCGGCGAAGGAGCTCGGCTTCCTCGCCACCACGATGCGTGGCTTTGATCCGAAGAAGTCGTTCGGCCTTTCGCGCGCGGCGCTGAAGGCTTCCTCGGGCGCGCTGGTCGAGGCCAGCAGCACCCTCGCCGCCGCCACCGACGGCATCTACGCGATGCCGGTGCGCGCGCCGGGCCGCAAGGTCCCGACCGCTCCCTCGAAGCCGTCGACGCCGAAGAAGCCCTCCACCCCGAGCAAGCCGTCGACCCCGAGCAAGCCGTCGAAGCCGGGCTGGTCGCCGAACAAGCCGAAGCCGGGCCGCCCGCTCGAATAAGCAAAGACCGCGGCATGCCGAAGAAGAAGTCCGGGGCGGGCCTGCTCGCCCTGTTCGAGACCCAGCGCAAAGACGGCAGCTACCTCTACACCGACGAAGCGGTGCGGGCGCTGGTGCCGCTGCTGTTCCTCGCTTCCGGCGAGGACCTCTCCCAGCAAGCCCCGAAGCTCCAGCGCCTGATGGCCGAGTTCTTCGCCAAAGTCGGCCTCAAGCCGCGGGCGACCGCCAAACAGCTGCAGCAGGCGGTCGATCGCTACTACGCCGAGCACCCCGTCGATCCGAAGTTGCTGAAGAAGCTTCAGCAGACGCTGCGCGGATGAGCAAGGTCGCGCGGTTCCCCGAGGACGCCGACCGGGTGCGCGCCTTCGACCAGGCGCTGAAGAAGCACCGCTCGGCCGTCACCGATCTCGTCCACCAGCACCGCGCCGACTGGGCCCGGCGGAAGGTGACGATGCTCGAGCGCACCGGCTTTCCGCTCCGCCCGTTCTTCCTTCACCGGCAGCAGGTCGACTTCATCGCCTCCTCGCTGCACCAGGCGTTCGGCAAGCTGTTCGCCCGGCTCGCCGCGCACGCCACCGACAAGCGCTGGCTGCAGCGCAACATTCCGCTCGCCCCCGGAGTGTGGGACGCGCTCGACGTCAAGGCCGGGCTGAAGGCCGACTCGCTGCGGCGGATCCTCCGGCCCGACGGCTTCCTCTACCCGGACAAGTACCTGCTGACCGAGATCAACTTCGGCAACGGGATCATCGTCAGCAACACGTACACCGAAGGGGTCTACGACTTCTTCGCCCGCTCGCCGGCGTTCCGCGCGCTCGGCTGGGACGTGGCGGCCGGAATCCAGCGGCCCTTCCTCGGCTACACCGAGATGATCCGCGGGCTGGTCCGCCCATCGGCGGGGCGGCCGCAGGTGGCGCTGCTCGCGCACTCCTACGAGTGGGACACCATCCTCGGCTACCCGAAGCGGGTGGTGCAGCAGATCCACTACGCGCGCAAGCGGCTGAAGGCCGCCGGGATCGACACCGTGCTCGCCCACGAAGCAGACCTCTGGGTCGACGCCCGCGGTCGGGCCCGGGTGAAAGGAGTGCCCAGGCCGGTCGACCTGGTGCTGATGATCACCATCGGCACCTCGTTCATGGACGAGCCGCATCGCCTGACGTCGGACCTGTCGCACCTGCGCGGCGCGAAGGTCGGCGACGTGCGCCTGGCCAAGCCGCTGGTCTCGCTCGGCTTCGACAAGGGCACCCTGCCCTTCTTCCGGGCGATGAAGCTCTGGCCCCGGCGCGACGGCAAAGACTTCCGGGTCGAGATCGCCCCCACCCTCTACCCGACCCCGAAGCACGTGCGGCAGCTCGAGCGCGAGCAGGACGACTGGGTGCTGAAGAAGGCGTTCGACGGCAAGGACACCCACGTCGGAGTGTCGACCGCCGGGCGCCTGTGGAAGCGGGTGCTCGACGAGGCCAGCCGCTCGCAGGAGTACGTCGCCCAGCGCTACGCCTCGATGCCGCGGGCGCGGATGCCGGTGCTGATCGACGACAAGCACCTCGAGTGGCTCGACGTCCGGGTCGAGCTGTCGCCGTTCATCTTCGAAGGCCGCTTCGGCGGAGCGCTCGCCCGCTACGCCCCCGACGCCGAAGGGCTGGTGCTCTCGCCGCCTCCGGAAGGAATGGGCCTCACTACCGTCTTCACATGCTGACCCGGGTGCCGCTGGCGGGTGGCTGGAGTCTGTGGCCGCAGCTGCTGGTGCGCGCGGCGGGCTTTCCGATTTCCCAGGTCGAGCCGCTGGTGGCGCCGCAGAGCGCGCTGCTCGCCGACGCGGTGCAAAGCGCCGACTCGGCCGCCGCGCGCGCGGCGTTCGAGGCGGCCTACGGGCTCGAGCGCCAGCGCTGGAGCGCCCACCTGCGCGTCGTCGCCTCCGACCCCAGGTTTCGCGAGGCGGTGCTGTGGCAGAACCGCAAGGCGGTCGAAGACGGGCTCGACTCGCTGCTGCGCCAGCCGCCCCAGGCCTCGGACGCGCGGACCCGGAAGAAGGAGGCGCTGGTGACCAGCTACCTCCAGCGCTACGCCACCAAGTGCGACACGATCGGCTTCTTCGGCCCGCTGGGCTGGGGACGCTGGCAGAGCCACCCGGAGGCGATCCGCCAGCGGCCGGCGCCCACCCTGCTCGACGCGCGGGCGACCTGGTTCGAGCCGTGGGCGATCGCCGCGGTGGCCCGCGCCTTCGCCGACGACTGGCAGGTGCGCCGGTGGCTCAAGCCCCGCCTGCCCGGAGAGCTGCGCCTGCAGCGGCGGCTGCTCCACGGCGTGCCCGGCGGCCGGGGCAGAGGCGGCGCGCTCACCCTGCCGGTGAAGGAAGCGCGGCTGCTGAAGCGCTGCGACGGCACCCGCACCGCCGACCAGGTCGGCAGTCGCGCGCTGCTCGAGGAGCTCGCCGGGCGCGGCTGGGTGCAGTGGGGGTTCGAGCTGGCGATCGACGCGCGGCCGCTCGAGCAGCTGCGCCGCCAGGTCGAGGCGCTGCCGGCCCGGGCCCGCCGCACCCCGCTGAAGGGGGTGCAGTCGCTCGAGCGGGCGCGCCGCAAGGTCGAGCGCGCCGCGGGCAACGCGCCGAAGCTCGCCGCCGCGCTGGGCGCGCTCGAGCGCACCTTCACCCGGGTCACCGGCGAGGCGGCCACCCGCTCGGCCGGAGAGACCTACGCCGGACGCACCGTGGTCTACGAAGAGTGCCGGCGCGCGCTCGAGCTTTCGGCGGGAGAGGAGCTGCGCGCGCTGCTCGCCGCTCCGCTCCAGCTGCTGCTGCCGGCGGCCCGCTGGTACACCGCGCGGATCGGCGCGCTGCTGAACGAGGAGCTGCTCGCCGTCCACCGCCAGCTCGGCGGCGGCGAGGTGTCGCTCGCCCGACTGTGGGAGGCCTCCGCCCACCTGTTCGAGCGGCTGCCGCCTCCCGCGGTGGCGCAGGCGGTCAAGGAGCTGCAGCGCAAATGGAAGCGGCTGTTGCCGATGCCCGCCAACGAGAAAGAGGTGCGCTTCGACTGCGCCCGCCTCGCTCCGAAGGTGGCGCGCGCCTTCCGCGCCGAAAGCCCCGGCTGGCCGGGCGCGCGGCACCACGCTCCGGACGTGATGCTCGCCCGCACCGCGTCGGGCTGGCTGCCGGTGCTGGGCGAGGTCCACCCGGGCGTCACCCCGTTCTGCACCCTCTCGGTGCTCTCCCACTGCCCGGTGCGCGCGCAGCTCGAGGCGCTGTTCGCCGAGGACCTCGGCGGCGGCCACCTCCACACCATTCCGTTCGAGCCGTTCGCCCGCTCGACCCACGACCTGCGGCTGGCCCCCGACGCCTTCCACCTCGACGTCGGAATGGGCTGGAGCTCGCCCCGTCCCCCGGAGCAGGTGCTGCGCTCGGCGGAGCTCTGGGTGGTTCGCCTCGGCTCGCGGCTGCAGGTGCGCACTGCCGACCGCCGCCACTGCTTCGATGCGCTCGACGTCTTCGAGCGGAGGATCAAGCTCAAGGCGGCCAACCACTTCACCCTCCTCCCCCCCGCGCCCCACCGCCCGCGGGTGCGGTTCGACTCGGTGGTGGTGGCCCGCGAGTCGTGGCGCTTCACCGCCGAGCAGCTGACCTTCGCCGCGGCTCCGACTCCCTCCGCCCGCTTCCTCGAGGCACGGCGCTGGGCGCGAGCTGCCGGCCTGCCCCGCTGGGTGTTCGCCCGCTCGCCCCACGAGGTGAAGCCGGTGTTCGTCGACCTCGACAGCCCGGCGCTGGTGGAGGTGCTGGCGAAGCAGGCGCGCGGCGCCGACTCCTTCACTGTTACCGAAATGCTACCGACCCCGGATCAGGCGTGGCTGGAGGACGCCGCCGGGGCGCGCTACGCCGCCGAGCTGCGGATGCTGGCGGTGGATCCAATTGCGTTTGCGGATCCTCCGCGCCATCGCTGAAGCGCGATATGCCTGCCGGGCCATGATGCTCCCCGTCCTGCTGCTGGCCCTCTCTTCCGCCCCGCTCGAGGTGCGGGTGCTCGAGCGCGATCGCCTCACCGAGGTGATGCTCGAGGCCGACCGCTTCAGCTGCGACGGGAAGAAGCTGGCCAACCGGGCGATCGAGGTGCGGCCGAAAGACCGCCGGCTGCGCGCGGGAGATCAGGCCTGCGAGGTCCTCACCGCCGAGGGCGACATCCGGGTGCTCTCCGGAGCGCTGAAGCGCCGCTACTACGCCCGGCTGAGCCTCTCGAACGAGGCCGAGGTGCTGCGCTTCATCAACACCATCGACGTCGAGGACTACCTGCCCAGCGTGGTCGAGGCCGAAGCGGGCGGCTCGCCTCCCGCCGCGCTCGAGGCGCAGGCGATCGTCTCCCGCACCTTCGCGGTCGCCAGCCGCGGGCGCCACTCCGCGTCCGGCTACGACCTGTGCGACCTCTCGCACTGCCAGGTCTTCCGCGGGCACGACGACGAGTCGGCCGCCGCGCGCAAGGCGGTGAAGCAGAGCGCCGGGCAGGTGCTGCTGGTGGGCGGGGTGGTGCTCAAGCCCGCCTTCTTCCACTCCTCCTGTGGAGGCGGCACCAGCAAGGCGATCGACGTCTTCAGCGAGGAAGGCGCCGGGGGCGGGGTCAACGACACCGGGAAGGACGGCCCGCTGTGCAAGGACGCGGAAGGGTTCGCCTGGGAGTGGAGCATCGAGCGGATCGAGCTCGCCGCCGCGCTCGGCGCCAACCCGCAGGGCGACCTCTCGGCGTTCGAGATCCTCCGCCGCGACGGCTCGGGCCGGGTGCTGCAGCTGAAGTCCTTCGGCAAGCGGTACTCCGGAGTGGAGTTCGCCTCGAAGCTCGGCCGCGCCTTCGGCTGGCAGACCTTCCGCTCGCTGCGGGTGACGATGGAGCAGGTCGAAGGGCTGATCCGCTTCAAGGGCCAGGGACTCGGCCACGGCGTCGGGCTCTGCCAGCAGGGGGCGAAGGCGCTGGCCGGGAAGGGCGCCGACTCCCGGGCGATCCTCGCCCGCTACTTCCCCGACTGCCAAGTCCGCGGTTTCTAAGGCTGGCGGCCCGCGGGCCCATCAGCACAGCTGTTCCCGACCTTTACTTCCGGTTGGTGCAGAGACGCGCGTGCGCCTGAAGAGCACAAGTGTCCTCAGCCCATACACCTGGCGGCGGCCGGCTTGATTTAGATCAACGACGCTGACCACTTGAGTGGGCGGCACCACCTTTGCTCATGGGTGCCATCGGATCAGGTGTTGAAGCTCTCACGATCCAAGGGAAGACCCCGTGCGCAACTTCACCTCGATCGCACTCCTCACTGCCCTCTGCACCCTCCCCGCCCACGCCCAGGTCGCGGAGGAGCTCGACAAGCGCGAGCGCTGCGCGGTG
>JAGSPQ010000889.1 GCA_018262385.1 Myxococcaceae bacterium
ACCGTCACCATCGCGCCTTCCGCCAGCACCTCCCGGGTGCGCAGGAAGATGCCGCTGCCCGAGATCTCGGTGCCTTCGGCGTGCGCCGGGTGGTTCCACTCGAAGAACTTCACCGGCCCGCTCATCGGGGCCCGGGCAAACTCTCGAAGCTCGTTTCCGCCAGTCATGGGGCCGCCTCTCAGCAATGTTCAAGCCAGATCTTTTCGTCGGCTCCCGCCGAGTGTTTCTGAACTTTTACGGCGTGTTACGAGACGTCACCGGTGGGTTTCGGTAAGTCGAACCCTGCCATTGTCGTCGCAGTTGCCACGTTCGCGGCAAACACCCCTCACCAGGTGTCCCATGCGCAAGTTTTGTGTCGTTACATTCTTCCTCGCCCTCGGCTCCTCCCCTTCCCTCGCCGAGCGCGGGTTCAAGCAGGGGGCGATTGCCGCCGCCCATCCCGCCGCGTCGGCCGCCGGGGCGTTGATGCTCCAGCAAGGAGGCAACGCCGTCGACGCGGTGGTGGCCGGGGCCTTCACGATGGCGGTGGTCGGCCCGTACCACTCGGGCCTGGGCGGGGGCGGCTTCGCGGTGAGCTGGAGCGCGAAGGAGAAGCAGGCGGTGGTGCTCGACTTCCGCGAGGTCGCTCCGGCGGCGGCGACGCGCGAGATGTTCCTGCGCGACGGGGCGGCGGTGGGCGAGCTGTCGACCGACGGAGCGCTGAGCGTGGCGGTGCCCGGCGCGGTGCTCGGCTACCTGCAGCTCCACGAGCGGTACGGCAAGCTGCCCCGCGCGGTGGTGCTGGCGCCGGCGATCGCGGCGGCGAAGAACGGCTTCCCGGTGGGCCGCAAGTACCAGGTGGCCGCGGAAGAGCGCGAAGCGTGCCTGCAGCAGGATCCGGAGGCGGCGCGCATCTTCCTCCGCCCCGACGCGAGCGGCACGCCCCGGGTGCCGGCGCTGGGGACGATCCTCAAGCAGCCCGAGCTGGCGCGCACCCTCGAGGCGCTGGCGAAGAGCGGGGCGAAGAGCTTCTACGAAGGGCCGACCGCGAAGGCGCTCGCCGACTCGGTGGTGCGCGGCGGCGGGCGGCTCACCCTCGCCGACCTGAAGGCCTACCGCACCCGCGACCGCGCGCCGCTGTGGGGCAGCTACCGGGGCCACAAGATCGCCACCATGCCGCCGCCTTCCGCCGGAGGGATCGCGGTGCTGCAGGTGCTCGGCGTGCTCGAGCGCACCAGCCCGCTGGGGCTGGCCTCGCGCGAGGTGAGCGTGCTGCACCACTACCTCGAGGCGGCGCGCCGCTCGTACGTCGACCGCGCGAAGTACCTCGGCGACCCGGCGTTCAACCAGATCCCGCTGCAGAAGCTGATCAGCCCCGCGTACTTCGACGAGCTCAAGGCCAGCATCGACCCGAAGAAGGCCACCGCCAGCGCGGCGTTGCTGAAGCTCGAGGCGAAGCCCTCGGCGCGGCCGGAGCAGAAGAACACCACCCACCTGTCGGTGGTCGACGGCGAGGGAAACGCGGTCGCGCTCACCACCACCATCAACTACCTCTTCGGCAGCTGCCTGGTGGGCAAGGGCACCGGGGTGCTGCTCAACGACGAGATGGACGACTTCGCCTCCCAGCCGGGCACGCCGAACAAGTACGGGCTGGTGACCGGAGAGCCGAACGCGGTCGCCCCGGGGAAGGTGCCGCTGTCGTCGATGTCGCCGACGTTGGTGTTCCAGAAGGAGCAGCCGGACCAGGTGCTGCTGGTGGTGGGCAGCCCCGGCGGCTCGACGATTCCCACCACGGTGATCCAGGTGATCTCGAACGTGATCGACGCCCAGATGGACGTCACCCGCGCGGTCGGCTTCGGGCGGATCCACCACCAGTGGCTGCCGGACGCGGTGCGGGTCGACGCCTGGGGCCTCGAGCCCGAGACCCAGAAGAAGCTCGAGGCGATGGGCCACGTGTTCCAACCGGAGATCGGGTGGGGAGACGCCGAGGCGGTGCGGGTCGATCCGCTCACCGGGCTGCGCAGCGCCGCCTCCGATCCCCGGGGCGAGGGCGCGCCCGCGGGCACCGACTGAGCAGGAGCAGCCGCCGGGCCTGGCGGTTACGCTGTGCAGACCTTGTTCGACGCACGTGTGTATCCGGCGGGGCTGGCCGACTCCGACCTTCAGACCCTTCGCTACTTCGAAGTGACGCACCTGCTCGCGGCGGCGATCCCTCCGGGGCCGACGGTGACTCCGGCGGCGATCACCGAGGCGCTGACGGCGCTGCTGACCACCCAGCTGCCGCGGCTCGAGCGCGAGGGCCTCGAGGGGTGGGCGGCGCTCGGGGTGCCGGCCCGCGCCCTGCCCCGCCGCGGGCTGACCGAGGTGCTCGCCGGATTGCCGGGGCTGTTCAAGCACCCGCGGGCGAAGGCGATCGGCCCGCTCGAGCTGTGGCGCGGGGGTGAAGCGGAGGAAGAGGCGTTCACCGAGCAGCTGAAGCTCGCGCGCCAGCTGCGGCTGGCGGTGTGGGTGACGACCTGGGGCGAGGGCCGCGAAGCGAACACCCGCCGGGCGCTGCAGCTGCTCAAGGCGAGCAACGTCGACCCCGCCCGGGTGCTGGTCGACGGCGCGGTCGCCCGCACGGTGAAGCTGATTCGCGCCTGCGGCTACACCGCGGGCCTGACCATTCACCCCGATGGGCTGCGCGCCGAGGACGCGGTGGGGCTGGTGAAGAAGCTGGGCCCCGAGGGGCTGGCGCTCTCGACCGCGGCGGGGCTGGGCGCCGCCGATCTGCTCGGCCTGGCCCGCACCGCCCACCTGCTGCAACAGGCCGGGCTGTCGCGCGCGGTGGTGGCCCGGGTGACCTCGAACAACGCCGCCGCCTTGCTCGGCGCGAGCGTATAAAG
>JAGSPQ010000890.1 GCA_018262385.1 Myxococcaceae bacterium
GTTCTTGAGGTACCGGTGGGTGCCGGTGGTGGCCACCAGGGTGAAGCCGAGCGCGTTGAGCCGCCGGCCCAGGTCCACCAGCGCGGGCTTGTCTTCGTCCTTCACCGACATGAAGACCCGGCCGGCGGTGGGCAGCTTCACCCCCGACGCCAGCTGCGCCTTGGCGAAGGCCGAGGGGAAGTCGTTCGCCAGCCCCATCACCTCGCCAGTCGACTTCATCTCCGGCCCGAGGATCACGTCGACGCCCGAGAAGCGGGCGAAGGGGAAGACCGCTTCCTTCACCGCCTTGTGCGCGAACTCGACCGAGTCGGTGTAGCCGAGCTCGGGCAGCGTCTTGCCCACCATGCAGAGGGCGGCGATCTTCGCCAGCGGCACCCCGGTCGCCTTCGAGACGAACGGCACCGTGCGCGACCCGCGGGGGTTCACCTCGAGGATGTAGATCACCTTCCCCTGAATCGCGAACTGCACGTTCATCAGCCCGACCACGCCCAGCTCTTTGGCCAGCACGGCCGCCTGATCCTTCATCCGCTCGATCAGGTCGGGCGAGAGCGAGTGGGGAGGCAGGGTGCAGGCCGCGTCGCCCGAGTGAACGCCCGCTTCCTGGATGTGCTCGAGCACTCCGCCGATCAGCACGTTGCCGGCCGCGTCGGCGACCAGGTCGAGATCGACCTCGATCGCGTCGCGGAGGAAGCGATCGACCAGCACCGGGTGCTCGGGCGACGCCTTGACCGCCTCGCGCATGTAGCGATCGAGGCTGCCCTGGTCGTAGACGGTCTCCATCGCGCGGCCGCCGAGCACGTAGCTGGGGCGCACCATCACCGGGTAGCCGATGCGGTTGGCGATGGTGAACGCCTCTTCCGGCGAGCGGGCGACCCCGTTCTCCGGCTGCTTGAGCTTCAGCTTCTCGATCAGCGCGGCGAAGCGCTCGCGATCCTCGGCGCGATCGATCGCGTCGGGAGTGGTGCCGAGGATCGGCAGCCCCGCCTTCTCGAGCGCGACCGAGATCCGCAGCGGGGTCTGGCCTCCGAACTGGACGATCGCGCCGATCGGCTTTTCCCGGTCGGCGATCTCGAGCACGTCCTCGATCGTCAGCGGCTCGAAGTACAGGCGGTCGGACGTGTCGTAGTCGGTCGATACCGTCTCGGGGTTGCAGTTGACCATCACCGTCTCGAAGCCCGCCTCGCGCAGCGCGAAGCTGGCGTGCACGCAGCAGTAGTCGAACTCGATCCCCTGCCCGATTCGAATCGGGCCCGAGCCGAGGATCATCACCTTCTTGCGATCGGTGGGCGGCGCCTCGTCCTCGGCTTCCCACGACGAGTAGAGGTAGGGGGTGAAGGCCTCGAACTCGGCCGCGCAGGTGTCGACCCGCTTGTAGGTGGGCCGCATCTTCCGCGCGTGCCGGTGGGCGCGGATGTCGCCCTCGGGGGTGTTGAGCAGCACGGCGAGGTAGCGATCCGAGAAGCCGAGCTCTTTGGCGGTGCGCAGCTGCGCGTCGGTGAGCTGCTTCAGGCTCCCCACGCTGGCGAGCATGTCGGCGTGCAGCACCAGCTCGCGGATCCGCTCGAGGAACCAGGGGTCGATCATCGACAGCTGGTGCACCTCGGCCACGCTCATCCCCTCGCGAAACGCCTGGGCGACGTACCAGGGGCGATCGGGCCGGGGCACCCGCAGCGACTCCTTGAGCGCGATCTCCCGCTCGGCGCCGGGCGGAGGCAGCGGGGGCGGCTCGAACGCCATCTTCCCCGCCTCCATCGAGCGCAGCGCCTTGCAGTAGGCCTGCGAGAAGGTGCGGCCGATCGCCATCACCTCGCCCACGCTGCGCATCATCGTGCTGAGCGTCTTGTCGGCGTGGGGGAACTTCTCGAAGTTGAAGCGGGGGATCTTCACCACCACGTAGTCGATCGTCGGCTCGAACGAGGCGGGGGTGTCGCGGGTGATGTCGTTCTTCAGCTCGTCGAGCGTGTAGCCAATCGCCAGCTTGGCGGCGATCTTCGCGATCGGGTAGCCGGTGGCCTTCGAGGCGAGCGCCGAGCTGCGCGAGACGCGCGGGTTCATCTCGATCACCACCACCCGGCCGTTGCGGGGGTTGAGGCCGAACTGGATGTTGCTGCCGCCGGTGTCGACGCCGATCTCGCGGATGATCGCCAACGACATCTGCCGCAGCTGTTGGTACTCCTTGTCGGTCAGCGTCTGGGCCGGCGCGACGGTGATGCTGTCGCCGGTGTGCACGCCCATCGGGTCGAGGTTCTCGATCGCGCAGATGATCACCACGTTGTCGGCGCGGTCGCGCACCACCTCGAGCTCGAACTCCTTCCAGCCGATCATCGACTCTTCGATCAGCACCGTCTTGTTCGGGCTGGCGTGGAGCGCCCCCATCACCAGCGGCTGGTACTCGGCCCGGTTGTAGGCGATGCCGCCGCCGGTGCCGCCGAGGGTGAAGCTGGGCCGCAGGATGATCGGAAACCCGATCTCGTCGATCAGCGCCTCGGCCTCTTCCCAGCTGCTGGCGTAGCCGCTTCTGGGCAGCGCGACGCCGATCTTCTGCATCGCCTTCTTGAACAGCTGGCGATCCTCGGCCTTGTTGATCGCCTCGAGCGAGGCGCCGATCAGCTCGACCCCGTACTTCTTCAAGATCCCGGCTTCGGCGAGCGCCTTGGCGAGGTTGAGCGCGGTCTGGCCGCCCATGGTGGGCAGCAGGGCGTCGGGCCGTTCGGCCTTGATGATCGCCTCGGCGGACTCGACGGTGATCGGCTCGATGTAGGTGCGGGCGGCGAACTCCGGGTCGGTCATGATCGTGGCCGGGTTCGAGTTGAGGAGGATCACCTCGATCCCCTCCTCCTTGAGCGCCTTGATCGCCTGGGT
>JAGSPQ010000891.1 GCA_018262385.1 Myxococcaceae bacterium
GAGCGCAGCGCCGGAGCCCGGCCCGGAGGCCGCGCAGCCGGGTCAGGGCGAAGCTCGAGGTGAAGGGGACGGCGCGGGCGAACCGTCTCCGGGCAATGGCGGGGCCCGCGTTCCCGGGGTGGCGGCGGAGGGAGCGCAGGGGCCGGAAGCTCCGCTCGACACCGCGGCGCTCTCTCGCCGGCTGCAGCAGGTGGCGCTGCGCTGCTACCCGGCCGCCGCCCGCCGCTTCCGGCAGACCGGCGAGGCACAGGTCCGCTTCTGCCTGGACGGCGCGGGCGCGCTTCGCGAGTCGAAGGTGATCCAGAGCACCGGCTCGGCGCTGCTCGACCACGCGGCGACCGACTGTGTGGTGCCCGGCGCGGCGCCCTTCGGCCCGGAGACTTTCGGCCGCTGCTTCGCGGTGCCGGTGCGGTTCAACCCGTAAGGCGGGGAGCCGACCGGCGATCAGTGCTTTTCGAGATCGGCCAGACGCCGCTCGTGATCGTCGAGGCACCGCTCGACTGTCGAGCGGACTTCAAGCCGCGCTCTTGACCCCACGCGCCAGCATCACCATCTGCTCGGCAAGTTCCTTGAGCGTTGTCTCGAGGACTTCGAACCGGACGTTCATCTCAGTGAAACGAACGCTCATGTCCGTGTTCATCTTTTCGATCCGCGAGTTCGTCCCTCGAATCTCCTCGCGGATCTCCTTCAGAATCGTCGCGGTCAGATCGGTGGGCTCCATCCGCTGACAGCCTAACCGGGCGGTGCAGCGCTGCGCGACGTCCCGCTCGAGCCAGCGGTTCGACGGTCAGCGGCGGGCGGGCTTGCGCCGGGGCTACTGCTCGAGCGGCGGGCGGATCTGGTTGCGGGGCCCGGCCAGGTTGTCCCCGAACTGCACGTCGACCTCCTTCGCCAGCGGCAGGTGCACCTTCACCAGCGCGCGCACGTGGCGCTCGATCGCGGCCTTGTCGGCGCTCGCGGGCACGTGCGGAAACACCACGTTCATCCGGGCAGAGAGGTCGACCTGGTCGGTGAACTGCTTGGCCTCGAGGTTCGCCTCGAGGTGCGTCTCTTTGAGGATCGCCGCCCGCAGCACATCGAACTGGGGAGGGCGGCGGGCGAGGTTCTCCGGCACGAGGAAGCGGTAGACGAGCCGGCCACCGATTCCCACCAGCGCGATCAACGCGATCACCCCGAGCGCTTTCATTGGCCACAGCGTACTCCGGGGGCGGCGGTAGTACGGTGCGCGCCGATGAGTCTTCCCCTGCTCGCCGCCGGCGTCCTCGTCCTGCTGTTCCTCGGCTATCGCTACTACGGCCGCTTCATCTCCCGGCAGTACGCGCTCGACGACGCGCGCGCGACCCCGGCGGTGACGGTGAACGACGGGGTCGACTTCGTCCCCACCCGCCCCTTCTACCTGCTGGGCCAGCACTTCTCGGCGATCGCCGCGGCCGGGCCGATCGCGGGCCCGATTCTCGCCGCCCAGCAGTTCGGCTGGCTGCCCGCGGTGCTGTGGATCTGCCTCGGGGTGGTGTTCATCGGCGCGGTGCACGACCTGTCGACGCTGATCGCCTCGGTCCGCCACGGCGGCTCGAGCATCGCCGAGGTGATTCGCGAGCAGCTCGGCCCCGGCGCGGGGGTGACGATGATGGCCTTCATCTGGGTGGCGCTGGTCTACGTGATCGTGGCGTTCACCGACGTGACGGTGAGCACCTTCATCGCCGGAGATCCGGACCTGGCGGGGCTGAAGTTCGAGTTCAACCAGGGTGGCGCGGTCGCCGTCGCGGCCACCCTCTACCTGCTGCTGGCGATCGCGATGGGCCTGGTCGAGCGGTACCTGAAGCCGAAGCTGTGGCTGCAGACGATCATCTTCGTCCCGGCGACGATCGGCGTGGTCTGGCTCGGCACCCAGTTCTCCACCCTGCTGGTGTTCGGCCCGGTCGCGTGGGCGGTGCTGATCCTCGCCTACTGCTTCGTCGCCTCGCTCACCCCGGTGTGGCTGCTGCTCCAGCCCCGCGGCTACCTGGGTGGCTTCGTGCTGTACCTCGCGCTGGCCATCGGAGTGATCGGCATCTTCTTCGGTGGCTTCGAGATCCAGCTGCCGGCGTTCAAGGGCTTTCAGACGCCGGGCGCGAGCGGAATGCTGTTCCCGTTCCTCTTCGTCACCATCGCCTGCGGCGCGTGCAGCGGCTTCCACGGCCTGGTCTGCAGCGGCACCACCAGCAAGCAGATCTCGAAGGAATCGCACTGCCACCCGGTCGGCTACGGCGCGATGCTGATGGAGGGCTTCGTCGCGGTGATCGCGCTCGCCACGGTGATGATCGCCACCGGCGCGGAGACGGCCGGCAAGCCGGCGGGCACGGTCTACGGAATCGGCATCGGTCGCTTCGTCGCGGTGCTGATGGGCCCGGAGCACCTGCCGCTGGCGATCACCTTCGGCGCGATGGCGTTCTCGACCTTCGTCTTCGACACCCTCGACGTCTCGACCCGGCTGGGGCGCTACATCCTCCAGGAATTGTTTGGGCTCAAAGGAAAGCTGGGGGCCGCGATCGGCACCGGCCTCACCGTCGGGATCCCGCTGCTGTTCCTGCTCTCGGCCGAGCCGGGCAGCTACAAGAAGTTCTGGGTCCTGTTCGGCACCAGCAACCAGATGCTCGCGGCGCTGTCGCTGATGGGGATCACCGTCTGGCTCAAGCGCGGCAACAAGCGCTACTGGTACACGCTGTGGCCGATGGTGTTCGTCTCGGCGATCACCTTCACCTCGCTGGTGCTGCAGGTGCATCAGGCGTTCTTCGGCGCGAGCACCTCGGTGGTGCAGCAGGTGAACGGCGGGGTGGCGGCGGTGCTGTTCGTGCTCGCGGCGACGCTGATGACCCAGGG
>JAGSPQ010000892.1 GCA_018262385.1 Myxococcaceae bacterium
GATCCTCGACCGCCCAGGCCTCGAGCTGGGCGTGGAGCGCCTGGATCATCTCGACGTTGATCGCGTTGCGCACCTCGGGCCGGTTGAGCTCGAGGTGCCCGACGCCGTCGGGACGGATCGTGGCGTTGACGACCGGCACTTACTGACCCGCGTCGTAGACGCCGGCGAGCTCGGTGCAGTCCATCGGGTAGAGCACGTAGGTGTAGTCGTTGCTCGTGCCGGGGACGCTGCCGGCGTTGCGGCGGGTGCAGGTGCTGCTGGTGCCGCCGTCCTCGCAGGGCGCGTGCGAGTAGGTGTCGTAGGCGGCGGTGATGCCGTTGGGGAACACCACGCTCCCGCCGTCGAGGATCATCTTCCGGTAGTCGCAGCGCACGGTGATCCCGCCGTCCGACTGGGTGCGATCGAAGGTGTTGAAGTTGTTCACCAGGATTCCGCCGGTGACCTCGAACCCGAAGTAGGTGGTGTCGTTGGGGACGGCCGAGAGGCGCTTCATCGCGGCCGGGCTCGGGTTGGTGATCGCCAGCGGGCCGGGGACGTAGACCCGCGCCGCTCCGAAGTCGGGGTTCGGCTTGATGGTGCCGCCCATCGCGTTGCCGAAGCCTGCGGGAGCCATCGGAGCGGTCGGCCCGGCACCGGCGTCGAGGATGGAGATCGAGAGCGTGCCGGTCGGGCTGTAATAGCCGCCGTCGGGCTGGCGGCAGTCGAACTGGCTCTTCAGCGTCAGCCGGTAGGCGATCCGATCGGTGAACCGCGACTGCTTGAAGGTGTACCCCTCGAGGGTGAGCAGCTGGCCCACCTTCAGCTCGGTCATCGCGGGCGTGCTGGGGTCGGTGTAGTACTTGTCGACGTAGATCGCGTCCTTCGGGTTGGCCGGGTCGGCGACCCAGAACTGCGCGAGGTAGTCGCCCTGGCCGCCCTGGAACACGTTGGCGACCGAGGTGATCACCACGTTCTTCAACGTCACCCGGGTGCTGCAGAACGGAGCTCCCTTGACCGCCGAGACCGTGGTCCCGCCGTCGTAGACGAAGCCGCCGCCCCCGCCGCCGCCCGCCCCGGTGACGCAGGCGCCGTTGGTGCAGATGTCGGAGCCGGAGCAGCTGGCGCAGCTCGCGCCGCCGGTGCCGCAGGCGCCCTTGGTGTTCCCGGCCACGCAGGCCCCGCCCGCGCCCCGGCAGCCGGCGCAGGTCCCGCCGGTGCAGACGCCGGCGTCGAGGTCGCAGCTCGCGCCGCCGCTGGCCGCGCAGTCGAGGCAGGCGATCCCGCCGTTGCCGCACAGGGTGTTGCTGAGGGTGGCCTGGCAGGCCCCCGCGTTGGTGCAGGTGGCGCAGCTGGTGTCCCGGCACACCTTGCCGACGCAGGTCGCGGGAGAAGTGCACATCGCACAGGTCGCGCCGCCGGTGCCGCAGGCCATCGCGGCGCTGCCGGTCTGGCAGACACCCGAGGCGTCACAGCAACCCGCGCAGCTCTGGGCGCAGGTCGGAGCGGTTCCGCCGCCCGTGCCGCCGCCACTGCCACCGCCGCTGCCGCCACCCGTTCCTCCGTCGACCGGAGGGGTGCGCGCCGGACCACAAGCGACGAAGACACCGAGGGTGAGCGCGGCGACGAACAGCGAGAGCGAGCGAAGCTGCATCGGGGACTTCTCCTGTGGATTTTCGACGGGCGCCCTCTTACAAGCCACCGCCACCGGCAGCAAGCCGCGCAACGGGTGAGCGAGCGATGATGATGAAAGCGGTCGGTTTCTCCCGTCACGGCGGCCCCGAGGTGCTCGAGCAGCTCGAGCTGCCGATTCCCGAGCCGAAGGCCCGCGAGGTGCGGATCAAGGTCAAGGCGGTGGCGCTCAACCACCTCGACGTCTGGACCCGCAAGGGCTGGCCGGGGCTGAAGCTGCAGATGCCGCACGTGCTCGGCGCGGACATCGCCGGCGTGGTGGACGCGGTGGGCGCCGAGGTGACCGACGTCGCCCTGGGCCTCGAGGTGCTGGTCAACCCCGGGCTGTCGTGCGGCGCCTGCGAGCGGTGCCTGAAGGGCGAGGACAACCTGTGCCGCAGCTACGGGATCTTCGGCGAGCACGTCTCGGGTGGGTACGCCGAGTACGTCTGCGTGCCGCGCCAGAACCTGCTGCCCAAGCCGAAGGGGATGCCGTTCGCGGAGGCGGCCTGCCTGCCGCTGACCTTCCTCACCGCCTGGACGATGCTGGTCCGCCGCGCGCTGCTGCAGCCGGGAGAGACGGTGCTGATCCAGGCCGGCGGCTCCGGGGTGGGCAGCGCGGGGATCCAGATCGCCAAGCTGCTCGGGGCGACGGTGATCACCACCGCCTCGACCGAGGCGAAGCTTTCGCAGGCGAAGAAGCTCGGCGCCGATCACCTGATCAACTACGCCACCCACGACTTCGTCGAAGAGGTGAAGCGGCTGACCCAGAAGAAGGGGGTGGACGTGGTGTTCGAGCACGTCGGCGGCAAGACCTTCGAGAAGAGCATCGCCTGCCTGCCCCGCGGCGGCCGGCTGGTCACCTGCGGAGCCAGCAGCGGCAACGAGGTGCAGCTCAACCTGACGATCCTCTTCTACAAGCGGATCTCGCTGCTCGGCTCGACGATGGGCAGCAAGGGCGACCTGTTCCGGATCCTGCAGCTGGTCGAAGAAGGAAAGTTGAAGCCGGTGCTCGATCGCACCCTGCCCCTGGCGAAGGCCGCCGAGGCGCACGAGCTGCTGAGCAACCGCCAGAGCTTTGGCAACGTCGTACTGACCCCGTGAGCGGACCCATGCCCAACGTCTTCGTCGTCGACGCAGTGCGGACCCCGATTGGCAAACACAACGGCGCGCTGCGCACCGTGCGCGCCGATGACCTGGGCGCGATCGCGA
>JAGSPQ010000893.1 GCA_018262385.1 Myxococcaceae bacterium
CCGGCTGGTTCTGCTTGTCGCGCATGGTGCTCAGCACCCCGTCCGGCTCGCCATCGCCGTTCGCGTCTTCCGCCACCTCGCCGCCGGGGGCCATCACCGTCACCGGCGCGCCGAAGTTCGAGTAGCTGGCGCGCTTGCCTGAGAAGCGGGTGGCGCCGACGCAGATCACGTTCTGCTGGATGCAGGGCATGAACTTCGACGCGTCTTCATTGCTGTTGCCGGCGGCGATGACGAAGATCGCCCCCGCGGCGTTCGCAGTGTCGATCACGTCCTGGTAGGTCGGCGACGCGTCGCCGGGTCCGCCCAGCGACATGTTGATCACCTTCGCCGGAGTCGGGTTCGCCCGCGAGCCCGGCACCGTGCCGCCGATCGCCCAGGTCATCCCCGCCGCGATGTCCAGCAGCGAGCCGCCCTTCGTCCCCAGCACCCGCACCGGCAGCAGCTTCGAGCTCCAGTCGACGCCCGCCACGCCGATCGTGTTGTTGGTCGCCGCGCCGATCGTCCCCGCGGTGTGGCTGCCGTGCCAGCTCGAGGCGCCGTTGGGTTGATCGCCGCCCATGTCGAGCGGGTTGTCGTCGCGCCCGTCGCCGTCCGCCGCGTTGGCGGTGTCGCTGATCATGTCGATCCCCGCGATCACCCGGGCGTCGAGATCGGGGTGGGGGACGATGCCGGTGTCGAGGTCGGCGACCACCAGGGTCGAGCTGCCCTGGGTGATGTCCCACGTCGCCGGCAGGTTGAGGGCCGTGTAGTGCCACTGCACCGAGTACAGCTTGTCGTTGGGCACCGCGAACGCGTGCTGCCATTGGTTCACCTCGGTGAAGCGCACCCCGGGGAGCTTCTTCAGCGTGCTCGCCACTTCTTTGGTCTGGCCGATGGTCAGCGCGGCGCCGTCCGGCCCGGTCAGCCGCAGCAGGTGGAGGTACTCGGACCCGAAGCCTCCGTGGGTCGCCGAGTAGCCGCGCAGCTTCAGCAGCGCGAGCGCCTGCCTGGCGTTCAGCTTCTCCTCCAGGCGGACGATGATCTCCCCGGCGATCCACTCGGTCTGGCCGGAGGCCTTCGGCGGCGGCGGCGGCGGCCGCGCCCCGCGCGCGAGCAGCTTCTCCACCGGCACCTGGAGCCTCGGGATCGCCCTGGGCTTCGGGACCAGGCTGGCGAGGGTGGGGGTGACCGGCACCGAGTCGGCGCCCTGGAAGATGGTCAGCCGGCCGGAGACGCGGCCATCGCCGGTTCCGCCGCCACCTCCCGTCCCGCCTCCTCCCCCATCGATGGGGCAGCCCAGCAGGCAAAGCGTGGTCAACAGCGCGATTCGACGCATGTGTTCCTCCCCGTTTCAGTTACCGACTTCGATGCAGGTCAGCCCATTGGCCGGAGTGCAGTTCTGCCCGATCAGGCAGCCGCCGGCATTCTGAAAATCGACGCACCGGATCGGACGGCAGTCCAGCTCGGTGACGCACTTCTTCCTCGAGATGGTGCACTCGCCCGCGCTGCACGACTCCTGGGCGCAGTCGACGTCCACCTGGCAGCTGCAGAAGCCGAACGAGGATCCCTCGCGCAGCCGGCAGACGCCCGCGCAGTACCCGTTGGGGAAGCCCGGGCTCTTCACGCAGGTGCCGCCCCGCTTGCACTCCGCGTCGGTGGCGCAGGGGAGCGCGGGATCCGGCGGGCACGGCTGGTTGGCGCCGCACTGCCAGCGGGTGAACACCACGATGATGTCGCGGCAGCCGTAGCCGCGCGGGCAGGACTCCCCGCCGCTGCAGTCGGACCCGCAGTAGTTGGTCGAGGTGCGGGTGTCGGTGATGCAGTAGTTGGCGCCGGTGCCGCAGGTGCTGATCCCGCCCCCGCTGGTGCAGCGCGCGCAGTACGGCCGGCGATCGCTGTCGAAGTCGCTGTAGCAGCTGGCGCGGGTCTGCCCGGCGTCCGGCTGGGTGCCGCACGTCTCTCCGAACTTGCAGACGCTGTTGTCGGCGCAGAAGTTGGGGTCGCACTCGCCCACCTGGCAGCGGGCGATCTCCTCCGCGGTCTTCCCGGTGCAGACGCACGGGCCTTCCCCGCACCGGCACGAGCTTCCCTGACAGTCGCCGCTGCTGCGGCAGCCGGGGACACAGGTGCTGCGCGCCAGATCGCAGATCTGCCCCAGCGCGCACTGCAGATCGATGCTGCAGCGCCCCTTCCCCAGGCAGGTGCCGGTGGTGGTGTCGCAGAACAGCGAGGCGTCGAGGCAGTCGGAGTTCTTCTCGCAGCCGCTGCGGTCCTGGCAGAAGCCGGCTGGGTTGCAGAACTCCCGCGGCGCGCAGGCGTCGTTGGTGCGGCAGTAACAGGCGCCGGTCTGGGTCTCGCAGCGATGCGCCGACGCGGGCGAGCCGCAGTCGAGGTCTTCGAGGCAGCCCTTGCGCTCGAGCTTCGGGTTCTTACAGGCCGCCAGCACGCAGACCGCGAGCAGAACGAGGGCGCGGATCAAAGTGAGGCTCAGGGCGTACCGGCGTCGGCCGGAGCGGGGATGCCGTCCTTCCCGACCAGCCCTCCGATCGGCGGGGGAGCATCGGCTTCGGGCACGAACGAGACCGTCTCGATCGTCGCGTGCCCCGGCAGGCGCAGATCGATCGACGCGATCTGCGGCCGCTCGCGCAGGTCGAGCAGCTGCTGGGCGATCGAGGCGGCGTTCAGCTTCTGGCTGGTGAACAGCACCTGGATCTTCACCGTCCCTTCGTCGAGCGGCACCCGGTACGAGTGGCCGCCGATCGGCTTCCCCGCCGGGCAGGTGTAGGAGACGTTGTCGCGCGACATCGTCAGCTGGCGGATCACGCCGTTGGCCGAGATGGTGAACACCAGGCAGTGGGGGTGTTGCCGCTCGGCCGGG
>JAGSPQ010000894.1 GCA_018262385.1 Myxococcaceae bacterium
GACTTCATCATCTTCGACGCCCCGCCCTCGTTCGGGCTGCTGAACCTCAACGCGCTGATCGCCACCGAGGACCTGATTGTCCCGGTGCTGGCCGACTTCCTTTCCTTCCATGGGCTGAAGCTGCTGTTCGAGACGGTGCAGAGCCTCGAGGAGGATCTGTCGCACGTGCTCGACCACGTCTTCATCGTGGTCAACAGCTTCAACAACACCTTCAAGCTGGCGAAGGAAGCGCTCGAGGCGCTGAAGAAGCACTACCCCGAGTACCTGATGCCGCAGGTGATCCGGCAGTGCACCAAGTTCGCCCAGGCCTCGAGCGAGGGCCGGCCGATCTTCCTCGCCGACCGCGACAGCAAGGGCGCGCAAGACATCAACGTGTTGATCGCCGAAGTGCTCAAGCGGCTGCAGACCAAGCCGGACGCCGTGACCGCCCCCGCGGCCAGCGCGCCCGTTCCCACTCCTTCGATCGCCCAGTCGGCCTGATCTTTTTTCCGCAAAACAGACGGAGAGAAAAACAATGAAGAAAGCATTCGATGCCAACGTGTCCCGCGCGCGTCCCCGGGTTCGGCTGGGCCTGCTGGGCGAGCCGTCGATGGCGGAGCTGAACGAGACGGCGGTGGAGACGATCGCCGAGCGCGTCGCCCAGGAAGTGTCGGTGCACGCGCGGCCGACCCCGCCGGTGGCGCAGCGCTACGAGCCGGCGTCGGTGGTGCCGGATCTGGCGAACACCATCCGCGCCCGGGTGACCGAGGCGCGGGCTCCGAAGGCGAGCGCGGTCGCGGCGCTGCAGCAGGCGCTGGCGGCTCCGGCGTTCGTGCCGCAGCAGCTCGAGGCGCCGGTGGCGGTGAGCAGGCCGCGCGCGGCGGCCGCTCCGGCCCAGGTGGTGGAGGTGCAGACCGCTCCGGCGCCGCACGAGGAGCTCGACGCGGGCGAGCGGCGCGACCGGCTGAAGGAGCGGCTGAAGGCGGTGCGCGAGAACCCGCGGCCCGAGCCGCTGCCGGACACCGTCGCCGAGGCGGGCGTGCTGGCGGTGGAGCGGATCAGCGCGCTGCAGACCGAGCTGGTGAAGGTGCGCACGCTGAACCTCGCGCTGACCCAGGATCTCGAGGCGACCCGCCGGCAGGCCGAGCGGGCGACCGAAGAAGCGCGGCTGCGGATGGACGAGGCGCGGCGGCTGTCGAGCGAGATGGAAGGCCGGGCGAAGCTGCTCAACGATCTCGAGCGCGAGCTGGGGGCGCTGGAGGGCGAGCGCAACGAGGCGCTGCTCGCGCTGCAGGAGTCGCGTCAGCAGCTCGACGCGCGCGAGCACGAGAAGGACGGCCTCAAGGCGGAGATCGCCAGGCACCAGCTGTCGCTGGCCGAGAGCCTGTCGGAAGAGGAGCGGCTGGCCTCGGAGCTCGAGGCCTCCTACGAGGCGGCCAGCGCGCTGCGCCGCAGCACCGAGGCGCTGCGCACCGAGCGCGACACCCTCGCCCGCCAGGTCTCGGATCTGACCCGCGAGCGCGCCGAGCTGCTCGAGGCCCGCAAGGCGCTCGAGGCAGTGCACCGCGCGCTGAGCCAGGCGGTCTCGCGCTGAGTCAGCGTCCGGCCTGAGAGAGGCAGGCCGACTGCAGCTGCACGTCGGCCTTGCTCCAGACTTCGCCGAACTGCTGCTCGACCTTCTGGGCCTCGGCGTTCTTTCCCTGCAGCCGCAGGGCGCGGGCGAGCCCGAACAGCGCCCACCCGTTTCGCGGCGTGCGGCGCAGGTCTTCCCGGAACACCGCCTCGGCCTCCTGGTATTTGCGGCTCTGGGTCAGCGCCGCGCCCAGCGCGTGGCGGGTGGGCTGAATCCAGTCGGGGGGCTCGTCGTAGCGGAGGAGATCTTCCGCCTCGACCGCCTTGCGCAGCTCGGCCAGACCCGCCTCTTCCTGGTGGTCGCGGTAGAGGATCTCTCCCGCGAGCAGGTGGCTGGCAATCTCGTTGAGGGACGAGACCGGGTTCTGGCCCCTGACGAAGTCGGCGGGCACCCGCGCGCGCGCCTGCTCGAACTGCTGCTGCTCGTGCCTGGCGCTCGCCACGTCTGCCCTGGCGGCGAAGGCGACTCCCCGGGCGGCGTGACGCAGGGCGCGCGAGGCGGGCAGGTCTTCGTCGGGCTCGGGGAAGGCGAGGATCTCGTCCCACTTGCCGAACCGCATCAGCACCTCGAGCGGCAGCGCGTACCAGGCGTCGACCAGCGCCGGCGACTGGGTGCGGAAGGACGCGGGGAGAGCGTCGACCAGCTGGGTCACCGCCCGCTGGGCCTGGGCGCCGCGACCCGACATCATCGCCGCCCACGCGTACATGTGCCGGTGGTGCGCGATGGAGAGCGCGTAGAAGCCGAGCTCGGGAGCGACCGAGCGGTAGTTGGCGTCGGCGACGATCGCCCGCTTGTTCGCCTCGAGCGCCTGCTCCCATTCGCCGGTGCGCACGTCGATGTGCGAGGGCATGTGGACCATGTGGCCCAGCCCCGGCTGGAGGGTGCGCAGCAGGTCGGCCGCGGCCTTCGCCTGCGCCGGATCGTTGGACGCCTCGATCGCGTGGATCCAGAGGTGGTTGCCCATCGGGTGGTTCGGCGCGAGGGCGAGCGCGGCCTGGATCACCTCGAGGAGCTCGGGGGTCCACGGCTTCGGCCTGCCGTCGGGCGCGTAGAAGTCCCACGGGTGAAGATCCATCAGCGCCTCGGCGGTGAGCGCGGCCACGTCGGCGTCCCTCGGGTGCAGCTCGCGGGCGGCGCGCATCGCCTCCGCGTAGGCGAGGTCGAGCAGGGCGCGATCGGCCGGCGGCGGATCCTCGTACCGGGTGGCGAGCGCGGCGATCAGCGACTGCTCCACCGGGCTCGCGG
>JAGSPQ010000128.1 GCA_018262385.1 Myxococcaceae bacterium
GTGTCCCCCAGCCGCTCGCCGCGCTCCTCCGCCACCCGCGCCGCCGCCAGCCTCGCCGCGAGCCGCCTGGGCTGCAGCACGAGGATCTCGCCCTTTCCGCTCAGGCCCGCATCGAGCAGGGCAGGGGGCACCCGGGTGGTCTTGCCGGCGCCGGGCGGAGCCTCGAGCACCAGCGCGGGGTTCGTCTTCAGCGCCGCCACGACTTCGGGCAACAGCGGATCGATCGGCAACGGCGTCACTTCCCGTGCGTAGCACCCCGGGAGCCCGGCGCCCCACGCGATTCGAGGGGTCGCGGCGGAACCCTCGGTGCGCTATCAGCCCCCGGCGATGACCGACGGAGTGCGCGACGCCACCGAGCAGGACGACTCCGCGATCGGCGAGCTGCTGGTCGCCGCCTTCGAGCGCACCTACGCCCGGAAGATGCCCGAGGTGGTGATGGGCGACGAGCGCCGGGCCGAGCTGCGCGCGGTGAAGGCCAAGCGCGCGATCGCGAAGGTCTGGGTCTACGAGCAGGCAGGGCAGGTGGTCGGCACCGTCGCCCTCTGGCCCGCGGGAGCCCAGCGCACCGAGGCGTGGATCCCCGGCGCGGTCGACCTGCGCCACCTGGCGGTCGACGAGGCGCACCGCGGCGGAGCGATCTCCCGCCGACTGCTCGAGACCGCCGAGGCGTACGCCCGCCGGCTCGCCGCGTCCGCGATCTGTCTCCACGTCCGGCGCGGAGCGACCGGCGTCCGCCGCCTCTACGAGTCCCGCGGCTACCTGCGCCGGCCCGAGGGAGACCTCGATCTGCAGCCCGAGGTGTTCCTCGAGGCCTTCGCCCTGCCGCTGGGCTGACCTTCAGCCGTCGAGCATCACGTCGATCGCGCCGGGCGCGGCCAGCGTCTCGAACACCCAGTCCGCGCCCGCTTCCGTCAGCTGCTGCCTGGTGAACCCGCCGGTGCACACCGCCATGCACTGCGCCTCGATCGCATGGGCGGCCGCGATGTCGTGCGGGGTGTCGCCGATCACCACCACCCGTGCCTCGGTCCAGGGGACCCGCAGGTGCTTCACTCCCCGCTGCGCTCCCCGGCGAATCAGCTCGGGCCGCATCTCGTGATCGTCGCCGAACCCGCCGAAGGTGAAGCTCTCGTACAGCCCGACCCGCTGGAGCTTGATCTTCGCGCCGTCCTTCATGTTGCCGGTGCCCAGCCCGATCGCGGCGCCCAGCTTCTTTCCCTCGGCGATCGCCTCGGTCATTCCCGGGTGGATGACGTACTTGTCCGCCGCGACCTTCGGGACCTCGATCGCGAGGAACTCGAGGTACTTCGCGATCACCATCGCGATCGCCAGATCGGTCGGCGGCTGGCCGATGATCTCCAGCCCCTGCCGGACGATGGCCCGGTCGGTCATCCCTCCGAGCTTGAAGGTCGCGATCGCGTCTTCGCGCTGGTGGGTCGCCCCGAAGGCCAGTTCCAGCGCTCTTCGCCCTGCGCCTCCGGTCGAGATGAGGGTGCCGTCGATGTCAAAGAGCAATACCGTAGGGATGTTCAACTCGTAGCCTCCGAAATCCGCTGTTGTCCTGTTGCTGCCCACGCCGCTTCGATCTCCAGTCCCACCGCCCGCCGCCCCAGCCGCGCCGCCGCGAGCGGAATCGACCCGCTGCCCGCGAACGGATCGATCACCATTCGATCGGGTCGGCTCCAGCAGCGAATCAACGGCTCGAGCACGCTGAACGGCTTGTGGCTCGGGTGCGAGCCCCACCTGGCGCCCTCTTCCTCGTCGTCGTAGCCGGCCACCACCGCCCACGGGATCGCCGGATCTTCGACCTGCGCGGGCGGCGCCGGATCCTGGGTCAGCACCAGCGCGACCTCGACCACCCGCAGGATCTCTTCCCCCGAGTTGCCCTCGCGGGTGCGCTTGCCCCAGACGTACTCGCCCCGGAAGCAGCCCCACCCCAGCTCGCTGGCCACGGTGCGAATCGGCTCTTTGCCCAGCAGGTTGGTCCACACCACCATCGGCGCGCCCGCCTTGAGGAACTTCGCCCCCGCCTTCATCCACTCGGCGGTGAACGCGCGGTACTCGCGCACGTCCTCGAAGCGCCGCAGCGGCCCGCGCTCGATCTTCTTGTCCTTCTTGTCCCGCAGGTCGCCGCCCTTCCGACGGCGGGTGAGGATGCAGTACGGCGGGTCGGTGATCAGCGCGTTGGCCTTCTCGCCGAGCAGCGCCCGCTCCCAGTCGGAGGCCTTGGTCGCGTCGCCGTGAAGGATCCGGGCCGACATCTACCGTCGCTGCGCGGCGGCGTCGGGGTGTTTGAGGATGAAGTCGTCGAACGAGCCCCCGAAGTCGATCACTTCCTTCCCCTTGCGCGGCGCCCAGATCCGGGTGGCCACTTCGCGGATCAGCTCCTGGTCGTGGGTGACGACGATCACCGTGCCCTCGAAGCGCTGCAGCCCTTCGGCGAGCGCGACGATCGACTCGAGGTCCAGGTGGTTGGTCGGCTCGTCGAGCACCAGGACGTTGTCCTTGCGCATCATCAACTGGCACAGCAGCACCCGCACCGTCTCGCCGCCCGAGAGGGTGTCGGTCGGCTTCATCCGCTCTTCGCCCGAGAACAGCATCCGGCCCATCAGGCCGCTGATCTCCTCGTTGTAGAGCTTCGAGTCGAGGTCGCGCAGGTAGTTGTAGGCGGTGGTGCCCTTCTTGATGATCCCGTGGTGGTCCTGGGGCATGTAGCCGACCGACGCCTGGTGCCCCCAGGTCATCTTCCCGGCATCCAGCTTCTCGACCCCGGCCAGCATCTTCACCAGCGTCGACTTGCCGACCCCGTTCTTGCCGATCACGCAGATCTTCTCGCCCCTGGTGACGATCGCCGAGAACGGAGGAATCACCGACACGCC
This sequence comes from Myxococcaceae bacterium, assembly GCA_018262385.1. Taxonomy (GTDB): domain Bacteria; phylum Myxococcota; class Myxococcia; order Myxococcales; family Myxococcaceae; genus JAGSPQ01. Next base: position 2,877 of record JAGSPQ010000128.1, read on the forward strand.
GTCGTACGACTTCGAGATCCCCTCCAGCACCAGGGTCTGCTTCCCGCTGGCGTTCTTCTGCTCGAACTTGATGAACGGGCGCGCGATGTTGCTGCGCTTCAGATCGTCCGACTTGAGCTTGTCGATCTGCTTGGCGCGGCTCTGCACCTGGCTGGCGCGGGTCCCGGCGTGGAAGCGGGCGATGAAGTCCTGCAGCTGGGCGATCTTCTTCTGCTTCTCGGCGTTGTCCGACTCGACCTGGTAGCGCATCGACGACTTCTGGCGGACCATGTCGTCGTACCCGCCGGGGTAGGTGATGATCGTCTCGTAGTCGATGTCGGCGATGTGGGTGCAGATCGAGTTGAGGAAGTGGCGGTCGTGGCTGATCGTGATCAGCGCGCCCTCGTACTCGTGCAGGAACAGCTCGAGCCAGCGAATCGAGTCGAGGTCGAGGTTGTTGGTCGGCTCGTCGAGCAGCAGCCCCTGCGGCTTGCCGAACAGCGCCTGGGCCAGCAGCACCCGCAGCTTGTAGCCACCCTGCAGCTCGCCCAGCGGCTTCTCGTGCCCGTCGTTCTCGACGCCCAGGCCCTGCAGCAGCGCGGCGGCGTCCGACTCGGCGACGTACCCGTCTTCCTCGGCGATCACCGTCTCCAGATCGCCCAGCCGGTTGCCGTCTTCTTCGGTCAGGTCCGCCTTCTCGAGCAGCTTGTTCTTCTCGGACAACGCCGCCCACAGCGGCTTGTTGCCCATGATCACCACGTCGAGGACCCGCATCGCCTCGTACTGGAAGTGATCCTGGCGAAGGATGCCGAACTTCTTCGGGCGCGAGATGGTGCCGAAGTCCTGCTCCTCGTCGCCGGCGAGGATCTTCATGAAGGTCGTCTTGCCCGAGCCGTTGGGCCCGGTGAGGCCGTAGCGGCGCCCGGGCGAGAACGAGACGTTGACGTTCTCGAAGAGCTTCTTCGGGCCGTAGGCTTTGGATACGTCGATGATCGTGAACATTGCGCCGCGGGCTGTACACGGAAGCAGCCCATTTCACCAATAAGCGATCGAGATCACCGTGAGCTCGTCGTCGTTTCTGGGCGTGGCCACCGTGACGGCCTCGCCCACCTTCCTGCCCAGCAGCGCCCGGGCCAGCGGAGCGACGAATGCGACCTTGCCCTCTCTGGCGTCCGCCTCGTCGATTCCGACGATCTGGAAGGTGCGGTGAGCGCCGGAGCTGTTTTGGATAACCACCCGGGCGCCGAACCGCACCTCGTCCTGCGGCTGGAGCTTCGGATCCACCACCACCGCGCTCGCCAGCCGCGCCTCCAGCTGGGCCCGCCCCCGCGCCTGCCGCTCGGGGGTCGAAAGCCGGGGCCAGGCCTCGTCCAGCCCGCGCAGCTCCTCGGTCAGCGCCGCCAGCCCGGCCGGGGTGACGTAGTTGGTCTCCCCGGGGGGAAGGGGAGCCCGCGGGCGCACCACCACCGGCGCTTCTTCCGTCTCTTCGCTGGTGAACGCCTTGCTCATCGCTCGCTCGGCCTTCGAAAACGCGGGTGGGTCGACCCAGCGTCGGCCTCGACCTCCAGGCCCGCGCCCTCCTGCGGCTCGACCCGGGCCGAAGTCGGTGGCCTTCGCAGGTCGACCCAACCGGGCGAATCTCTAACGGCCAAAGTCGATCGACGCACGCTCGAAACCGGCCCCCGCGCGTCGGCGCTCACCGCCTGCGTCAACCTCGAGCTGGGCACCCAGCTGGGGGGGAACGCAGGATCCTGGCCGCCCGAAAACCGGCTACTGGATCTCGCTCTCGTCGACCGCGGTCGCGATCACCTTGATGCTGACGAACGGGTTGCCGGGCTGAATCCCGGAAGCCACCCGGTGGGTGATCGCCGGAGGCGAGTACATCTCGGTCTTGCTCGGGTCGGTCACCGCCACCATCCGCGCCTTCTCGAGATCTGCCTCGACCGCGCCGCGCATCCAGCCGTAGGCCAGATCGTTGCGCTTGTCGGCCGGCTGGGTCGCCATCTGGGCGATCTGCTGCCCTGCCGAGCCCACGCCCTGCAGGCACATCTTCGCCAGGCCCATCTTCCCCGGGTCGATCGTGCCGCCCGGAGCCAGATCCGCCGGCTTGCCGCCGAACGCCAGGTACAGGCCAGCGCCGGCCTTCTCCGTCCACGCCGCGAGGCCCGCCGCATCACCGGGGGCGCGCGCCATCGCCTCGGCCACCATGATCTTGTTCAGGATCGGCATCGCGGTGCCGATGTACGTCTGGTCGTCGATGCCCATGCGGGGCCCGATCACGTCCTTGAACCCGAGGATGGTCGCCGCGCTCGCGTAGCCGCCGACGTCCTTGAACGAGGCGTAGGTCTCCATGAAGTTCTTCACCAGGTCCGAGGTCGCCTCGGGCCGCCACGCCATCCCCTTGCCGGGAGGCAGTGGAACCGGGCCGGTGTACGAGCCATTGGCCACCGAGCCGTTGAAGCGGGCGGTGGTGAACGCGTCGTGCTCGGCCAGGCTCATCGGCTTGATCTGCTTCGCGGTCAGCCCTTCCTTCTTCCACAGCGGCTCGAAGTGGGTTTCGTCGGCGGGGGTGAAGTCGCGGCGGTTGGCGTCCTTGAACTTCGTCTTGAACTTCTCGAACAGCTCAGCGCCTTCCGCCGCGCCGAAGATCTCTTTGAAGCTCTCGACGTTGTGCGGAACGTTGAGCCCGATGTTGGTCGCGATCGTCTTGTGCTCGGCGCAGTAGGTCGCCCACTGCGGATCCGTCTTCAGGTACGGCTCGTCCTTGATCCAGTCGCGGTAGAACTGGAGCGTGGTGTTGAGGTCGACCGTCTTCATCACGTCGTTCTTGTAGTCAGGCGGGAACTTCACGCCCTTGTTCAGCACGGTGTCCGCCGCGAGCATGTTCTTGTTCAGCTCGCCCTGCGGCACGCCCTGCAGCGACACCATCTGCACGTTCGCCGGGTAGCCTTTCACCGCCCAGGTGCTCTGGTGGTAGTTCTCGGGCGAGTTGGTGGTGCGCCCGGCGCCGAGGTACGCGCCGAGGTGGGTGCTGCCCATCTCGGTCTTCACCATCTCGGTGCCCAGCTGCTTCAGGTCACCGTTGTGCTCTTCCGGGTGGATGTACGCGATCAGCGAGTAGATCGGCTCGCCCGGCTGGAGGCCCATCTTGGCGCGCAGGAAGTCGTCCATCTTCTGGTTGCCGGCCGGATCGTTGTCCTTCACCGGGATGAGGTTCATCCCGACTTTGCCGTTGCCCAGGTCGTAGTGCATGTCGCGCACGTTGACCGTCCTGGTCGACCCGTCCATCTGGGGCAGCTTCACGTCGGTGGTCCCGAACTTCTTCGGGTCGACGCCCTTGTAGGCGCCGGTCAGCGCCGAGGCCTTCAGCGTCGCGCCCTCGAACGTCGCCGGGCCCTGGAAGTGGATCGGGTTGACGTTGGTCGCCGCGGGGGGCGGCCCGACCGGAGTGGTCGGCGCGGTCGGCGTCGTCGGCACGGTCGGAGTGGTCGGCCCGGCCGGCGGCGGCGGCCGAACCGGAGCGGTGCCGGGCGACCAACCGGTCGGAGTCGTCCCGCGGCCCACCACCGCCTCGAGGAACGCCTTCGCGTCGGCCTCGAGCGGCACCGTGCCCGAGTCGAGGATCTTCTCGATGTCCTTCTTCTCGTTCGCGCTCATCCCCTTCTTGGCGAGGTCGATCTGCGCCTGGGGGGTGATGCCGGGCTTCGAGAGCTGCTCGAGCACCTTCGCGGAGGACGAGCCGTTCTTGTCGCCGACCTGGGCGAGGATGTTCAGCGCCTGCTTCTGGTCGATCTTCACCCCGGGGTTGCTGGCGCGATCGGTCTCGAGCTGCCGGTACAGGTTCGCGATGCCGCGGTCGGCGATTCTCATCGTCATGGGTGAAGCCCCCTAAAGGAGATCGACAGGTGGTGAAATCAGGCCGCGAATACTCGACGCAGACGCGTCCGTGGTCAATTGACACCCCGCGAGAGCCGCCTGCGCATTTCTCACTGGCTGAGAACAAATCCCCCGCTCGGTGCTCGAAACCGGAGCGCCGCCGCGCTAACTACCCCCGGACCATGCGGGCGATCTACTCGGTGCTCTTCTGGTTGTTCTTCGCGACGAGCTGCGCGGTGCTGTTCCTGCTCGGCTGCCTCGTCTGGCTGATCACCACCCCGTTCGACCCGAACGGCCGCGTCCAGCACCTGTATTCCAGCGCCTGGGCGATGCTCTATTTCTACGTCAACCCGCTGTGGCAGGTGCGGGTCGAAGGGCGGCAGAAGCTGCCGTGGAAGGGTGGGGCGGTGTTCGTCTCGAACCACGAGTCGATCGGCGACATCCTCGTGCTGTTCGGCCTCTACCGGCCCTTCAAGTGGATCTCGAAAGAGAGCGTCTTCAAGGCTCCCTTCCTCGGCTGGAACATGAGCCTCAACCGCTACGTGCCGCTGCGCCGCGGAGACAAAGAGAGCGTCACCCGGATGATGACCCAGTGCGAGGAGTGGCTCGACCGCGGGGTCCCGGTGATGATGTTCCCCGAGGGGACGCGGTCACCCGACGGCAACCTGCTCCCGTTCAAGGACGGCGCGTTTCGCCTCGCAATCAACAAGCAGGTCCCGATCTACCCGATCGTCCTCACCGGCACCCGCGACACCCTGCCCAAGCACGGGATCGTGCTCAACGAGAGCAGCAGCTGCGTGGTGCGGGTGCTCGACCCGGTGGATCCGAAGCCGTTCGGCGAGGATCTCGCCGGGCTGCGCGAGCACGTGCGCTGCCTGATCTCGGCCGAGCGGGCGCGGATGCTCGGCGCGCGCGATCACCTCGCGGTGAACACCGCCTCGACCTCTTTGCCCGCGCGCTGATCGAAGCTGTCGGCCGCCCGCACCAGGCGCACCAGCTCGAACCGCGCAGAGAACAGCCGGCGCAGCTCGTCCTCGTGGGTGTCGAACGG
>JAGSPQ010000895.1 GCA_018262385.1 Myxococcaceae bacterium
GTCGAGGGTGTCCATCTTCAGGTCGGTGACGACCAGATCCGCCGGCGACTTCTCGTAGGCGGCGAGGCCGTCGAGGCCGCTGCGGAAGGCGAGCACTTCATGGCCGCTCTTCTTCAGAGTGACCGCCATGCCCTCTCGCATGGTGTCGTTGTCGTCGATGATGATGACGCGGGCCATCGGGGTGGGCACTCTACGCCGTCATGACGAACCTGGCGGCGCTTCTTGCGGCATTCGTTCCGAGCGACGAGAAGGAGCGGCTTGACCTCGAGGCGATGCGCGCCTTCGCCGGGTCGCTGGCGCAGCCGTTCTCGCGACAGCAGTGGCCGGCGCACTTCACCGGCAGCGCGGTGGTGGTGAGCCCGGACGGGGGGCGGGTGTGCCTGCTGCTGCACGCCAAGCTCAACCGCTGGCTGCAGCCGGGAGGGCACGCGGATCTGGCGGACGAGGGGCGGATGGAGCGCACTGCGCTGCGCGAGGCGCGGGAAGAGACCGGGCTTCAGGTGCTGCTGTGGCCGGGAGCGCCGGCGCCGTTCGATCTCGACGTGCATGTGATTCCGGCCCGGAAAGAGGATCCGGAGCATCGGCACCTCGACGTGCGGTACCTGGTGCAGGCCGAGAATCCGGAGGCGCTCGCGCATGATCCGACCGAGTCGCACGGAGCGCAGTGGCTCGGGTGGGACGAGGCGATTGGGCGGGCGGATGAGGCGCCGCTGCGGCGGATGCTGGCGAAGGCGCGGAAGTGGGTCGACCGCTGAAGGCGCGAGGCAGGGAACAACAGGCGGGTGCTCTGGCCAGCGGCGATTCTGCCGCTCGAGGCATCCGGGGCTCGGACAGCTCCACCATGGTCCAACCGCCGACGAGGGGCGTTCGGGGCTCTTCCCGGCGGAAAACGGGAGGTGGAGTGCCGCACCGCCGAACTGCGCACTCCCCACGGAGAACGTCACCCACCCGCCGGGGGAAGGGGGGAAGGTCATTGGCCCTCCGAAATTAAATTCACACCAGACCGGTCGGGGCGTGTGAATAAAATTTCGCACCCCGGACCACCCTTCCCGCTCTTCCCGGGGGGACATTGGGGCGCACCGCTCGGCCCTTCGCGGGGAAGAGCTTCGGTCGGCCCGGTCGGTGATTGGACCGCGGTTGAGGTGACCAGGCCCGCACTACCCGAGTGGGTGAACTCGTCGAGGGCCACGGCCCCCGCCTGCTTTTCCTGCCCGCGGTCCACGGCGCATTTCCCGACGATCCGATTCGACCTGTAGCGTTGGCCGTCGCGACATCGAGGTGCCCCCGGTCGAGGCAGCCCTGTGCCTGTGCTAGGTCGCCGCCATGCGCGCTGCCCTGCTGGTGGTCCTGGTGTTCGTTCTCGGCTGTGGATCTACCGGCGGCACCGGTTCGGGCGGAGGCGCAGGCGGGGGAGCCGCAGCCGGTGGTGGCGCGGGTGGTGGAGTGGGTGGCGGCGCAGGCGGCGGCGCGGACGGCGGGCTCGGCGGCGGGACGGGTGGGACGGGCGGGACGGGTGGGACGGGCGGAGGCAGCGCCCAGGACGCGGGCCCCGACGGCGGCAGCCTCGACGCCGGCACGGACGCCGGCATCCCCATCGAGACCGAGCCGAACAATGGCGCGGCGGCGGGCGAGCTCGACAGCCTCACCTTCCCCGGCGCAAAGCAGGGCGCGGTCGGCACGGCGAACGACGTCGACATCTTCACCCTTCCCCTCACCGCCGGTCAGCAGGTGCGGTGGACCCTCGACGCGCAGAGCTCCTCGCTCGCGCCGCACCTGTCGGTGAGCGAGGCGCAGAACACCGTGCCGGTACTCGTCTCGCGCGGAGCCGTCGGCGCCTCGGTGGTGATCGAGCAGTTGGTGCTGAAGACCGCGACCTACGCGATCATCGCGCGCGACTCGCGCAACGTCCCCTCGAGCACCTCGCAGAACGTCGGCAGCGCGCAGCACGGCTACGTCCTCAGCGCGGCCGCGACGACGCGGACTCCGACCCAGGTCGTAATCCCCAGCACCACCAACGGAACGATCGCCACCCGCTACAGCAACGCGATCTTCCGCTTCACCGTCGCGACCTCCAGCACGGTCACCGTCACCGCGCTGGCGCAGACCAAGTCGCCGGCCTCGGATCTCGACACCCGCCTCACCCTGTTCAACACCACCACCAACCAGTGGTTCGGCACCAACGACGACATCTCGGGGACCAACACCGACTCGCGCCTCACCGGCACGCTGCCGGCGGGCGACTACTTCGCGGTGGTCGACAACCTGTCGGAGACGGCGAACAACCTGACCTTTCAGCTGGCGATCACGTCTCCCTGAAAGACTACGGGCAGCCGCAGTACGCCTTCGCCGCAGCGGTCACATCGCCCGCCGTCACCGGCACCTGGTACACGACCGCCGCGCTCGCATCGAGCAACTGGCACAGCGGCTCGCGGGTGAGGTCGTAGGCCGCCGCGCTCGCGCCCAGCCGCAGGTGGCGGGCCGAGATCTCCACGCAGGCGCCGCAGGCGGCGATCTTCCCTTCCGCGTCGAGCGTGGCGTCCACCGCGTGGAGCTTGAGCGCCTCGAGCGCCGCGGCGTCGGTCTGGGTGCACCAGTCGGCCGCATGGGCGCGATGAAACAGCCCCGCCAGCGCCTCGGCGCGGCTCTTCTCTTCCACCGGCCGGCTGGCCGCGCCGGGCCAGGGCAGCGCCGGCTCGAGGTAGGAGGCGAGCGGCTGCCGGCTCAGGAACACGGTGTTGGGCGAGACGCCGACCAGCGGCCCCATCGCTCCGTTGGCGGCCTCGGTGCCGTCCGGTGAGGTCTTCGCCAGCAGCCGCAGCCGGGTCATCGCCTCCATCATCGAGAAGCG
>JAGSPQ010000896.1 GCA_018262385.1 Myxococcaceae bacterium
GCTGGGTCGCTCCCCCGCCTGTCATCGGCGCGTTCAAGCCCGTGACCGGCTACACGGTCACCTCGAGCCCCGGCGGCTTCACCGCCACCACCACCGGCGCGACCACCGCGGCGGTGAACGGGCTCGCCAACGGCACCAGCTACACGTTCACCGTCACCGCCACCAACGTGATCGGCACCGGCCCCGCCTCGGTGCCGTCGAACGCGGTCGTCCCGTTCGTGAGCGCCCCGGCTGCTCCGACCTCAGTCGCCGCCGGGCCCGGCAACGCGTCGGCGACGGTGAGCTGGGTCGCGCCGTTCGACGGGAACAGCCCGATCACCGGCTACACCGTCACCTCGAGCCCCGGCGGCCTGTCCGCCACCACCACCGGCGCGACCACCGCGGCCGTGGCCGGCCTCACCAACAACACCAGCTACACGTTCACCGTCACCGCCACCAACGCGATCGGCACCGGCCCCGCCTCGGCGCCGTCGAGCCCGGTGGTCCCCTTCACCGGCCCGCCCCTCGCGCCCACGGGGGTCGCTGCCATCGCGGGCAACGCCCAGGCGACGGTCAACTGGACGCCGCCCCTCTACGACGGCAGCAGCCCGATCACCGGCTACACCGTGACCTCGAGCCCGCTGGGCGTCACCGCGTCCACCACCGGCGCGACCAGCGCGATCGTGACCGGGCTCACCAACGGCACCACCTTCACGTTCACCGTCACCGCGAGCAACACGTTTGGAACCGGGCCCAGCTCGACCGCCTCCTGCCCCCCACCGAACGCGATGTGCTCCGGGGTCTGCGTCAATCTGCAGACCAACTTCAACCACTGCGGGTCCTGCTTCATCAGCTGCGGCGGCTTCTTCGGCGGCTGCCAGAACGGCCAGTGCGAGCCGTGACGCAACCGCGGCGTGGCGCACCTGCTGATGGCCGGGTGCCTGGTTCCGAGGAGCCCAGCGACCCTGCCCGCGGAGCTGCTCACGCGCTTCGAGGCGATGGGCGGGCAGAACGGGTACTCCGTCTGGCTGGGCACGCTCAACCAGACGCACTTCGTTGCCGGCGACTTCGACCTCCTGCTGGAGGCCGCCGGCGACGGAGCTGGCTTCTTCGTCCGCCCACCGCCGAAGTGATCGGCAGAGCGGCCGCACGCGCGCCTCACCGCTTGCGCAGGATCGCCTGAAAGTTGCGCGGCTCGCCGGGCGCGTCTTCGGGCTTCGTGTGCACCCACGCGACGACGAACCCGGCGTCGCGCAGCTCGGCCTCGAGCGTCTCGGGCGCGTTGCCGGTGGCGCTCGACCTCGTCGCGAAGCTGCCGGACCTGCCGACGTTCCGGAACAGCTACCCCGACACCGCGCTGCTGTTCGGAGGGGCATGGCTCCGGGCCGCGGCTTCGTCCCGCTCGGCATGGGACTCCCTGGGCAGCCGCACGTTCACGTTCACGACCCCACCGCCGGCGGACCCGTTGGCCTCGGTCACCCGCGTGGTCTTCACCCTGGATCTGGCGAAGGCGGCGGCCGGGTTCCGCCTACCCACGCCGATCGGGACCTTCGGCGATCGCACGTTCTTCACCGGGATGACGACCGGCGCGCGGTCTGCGTTCTTCGTGCAGCAGGTACGCCTCAACGACGACCCGGCGTCGGCGACGGGCGCGCCGATCTCGTTCCAGGCGCTCGTCGAGCTCAACTCGACTTCGCGGCCAGCTGCGCGAGGACGCCGTCGGTCAGCGCTTGCGCGTGGCGCGTCTCGGTCGACCGCAGGGAATCGGTCGCGACGTTGACGGGCGGCTCGGCTTCGAACGTGAGCCGGGTCTCGCCGTCCCACGACGTCGCGCCGCGGTGGCTCTCGACCGTCCATCCCCAGCGAGGGTACTCACCACCACTGACACGCCGGCGCCCGTTCCGTAGCGGGCTCGAGCCGGCTTAGAGCGCCGACTCGGCGCGGACCTCGAACTTCACCTCGCCCAGCGCCTGCGCCTCGCCCGGCCGGTGCACCGACAGGGTGTGGGCCCCGCGCTCGGCCGGAATCCGGGTGGTGAACGGAGCGGTCAGCAGCTGCGCCACCTGCCCGTCGACCCGCAGCTCGAGCTGCCCGAGGCCTGAGGTCGCGCGAACCCGCACCGGGATCGCCTGATCCCCCAGCGGCAGATCGGCCAGCAGCAAGAACTCGTCGCCGTTGGACGGAAAGAGGATCCGCGGAGCGTCGCCGTCGCCGGCCGCTTCCCCCCGGCAGGCCGCCGCCAGCCACGGCTCGTCGGCCAGCCCCTGGGCCTGCGCCCAGTCGTAGTAGTCGACGCCCAGATCGACCAGCCTCCCCTGCCCCGCCTCGAGCTGCAGGCACTTCTTCGCCAGCTCGGGCGGCAGCGTCGGCGAGGACGCGTCGTGCATCTGGCAGCCTTCGGTCGGCTCGGTGCCGAGGATGAAGTGCTCGTCCATCTGGGCGGGGCAGTGGCGCCCGGCCAGCCCGCCGGACAGCGGGCAGATCTGGGCGGTGGTCAGGCCACGCTCGTCGACCAGCGGCGACGGCTTCAGCCCCGCCATCGCCTGGGTCATCGCGCGGCGGAAGATCGGCCCCGCTCCGGTGATGCCCGAGACGCGCACCATCGGGGAGCCGTCGAAGTTCCCCGCCCAGACCGCGACGGTGCGCTCGTGGGTGAAGCCGACCGTCCAGTTGTCCGAGTAGCCCTTGCTGGTGCCGGTCTTCGCCGCGGTGGGAAACGGCAGCCGCAGCGCGTTGTCGAGCCCGAACGCCCGCGCCCGCGCCGCGTTGTCCTGCAGCACGTGGGTCACCAGCGCGACCGCCTGCGACTGGGCGAAGCGCCGCGGCTTCAGCTCCGCGGTGGGCACCAACGGCGAGCCGTCGGCCCGCCAGGCCTGCAGCACCGGGCGCAGCGGCCGCACCACCCCGCCCTGCGCCAGCCCCCGGTAGGCGCGCGCCGCTTCCCACAACGAGACCTCGCCGTTGCCGAGCACCAGCCCCAGGCCGTAGTGCTCGGCCGACTGCTCCAGCGAGGCGAACCCCGCCCGGCGCAGCAGCGACAGCAGCGGCGCGGCGCCGATCGCCTCGGCCACCTTTACCGCCGGCACGTTGTAGCTGTTGGCGAGCGCCTCGCGGGCGCGCACCGGGCCGTGGGTCTTCCGATCGTAGTTCTTCGGCGACCAGGTGCCCTTCTGCGCCGCGAAGTGGGTCTCGAGATCCGGGATCACCGTCGCGGGGGTGAAGCCCTGCGCGAACGCCTGGGCATAGACGAAGGGCTTGAGCGCCGAGCCGGGCTGCCGGTGCATCTGGATCCCGTCGTTCTGGCCGCCGAGCGCCTCGTCGAAGAAGTCGAGGCTGCCCTGGTAGGCGAGCACCTCGCCGCTCTCGTTGTCGATCACCACCGCCGCCGCCGAGCCGACCCGGCGCTCGGCCAGCCGGGCGAGTTCTTCGTGGATCAGCGCCTCGACCTGCGGCTGCAGCTGAGGGTCGAGCGAGGTCTGCACCACCGTCGCGTCCGCCAGCCCCCAGGCGGTGAGGTGCGAGACGACGTACTGGACGAAGTGCGGCGCGCGGAAGGTGCCCTCGAAGGCCGACAGATCGAGCGGGGTCACCCTCGCCTCG
>JAGSPQ010000129.1 GCA_018262385.1 Myxococcaceae bacterium
ACCGGCACGGTGAAGTGGGTGCGCTCGCCGCTCACCACCCGGTGGCTCTTGCGGCCGCACATCCACAGCCGGCCCTGGGGGTCGAAGAACCCGACGTCGCCCATCCGGTGGACGATCTGATCGCCGTCGCGGATCTTCGCCAGCGCGGTCTGCTCGGGCCGGGCGTAGTACTCCGCCGTCACCACCGGGCCGCGCACGGTGATCTCGCCGATCTCTCCGTCGGGCACCAACAGCGCGTCCGACCAGGTGGGGATCGGGGCGTCGCTGATCCCGATGATCCGCACCGTCACCCCGTCCACCGGGCGGCCGACGCAGACTCCCCGCCCTTCCGCCGCGCCGCGGGCGGTCTCGCCGAGCACCTCGCGGCTGCCGATGCTCGCCACCGGCAGCGACTCGGTCGCGCCGAAAGGAGTGAACACCTGCGCGTCCCCGGTGAGCGCCTTGCTCATCCGCTCGAGCACGTCGTTGCGCATCGGCGCTCCGGACGAGAGCACCCGCCGCAGCGTCGGCAGGGTGATTCCCTTCTCGACGGCATAGCGGCCGAGGTTGTCGACCAGCGCCGGCGAGCCGAACATCGTGGTGCAGCCGTGGGTGGTGATCGCCTCGACCAGCTTCGCCGGATCGGCGCGGGCCGGAAACCGGAAGTCCATCTGCGGCAGCACCGAGGTCATCCCCAGCGCGGGGTCGAACAGCGCGAACAGCGGGAAGGTCGGCAGGTCGATTTCCCCCGGCTGGATCCCGTAGGTGTCGCGGATCATCCGCACCTGCGCGTCGAACACCTCGTGGGTGTAGACGGCGCCCTTCGGAATTCCGGTCGAGCCGGAGGTGAAGAGGATCGCCGCCGTCTCTCCGGGCGCGGGCGCCGCCATCGCGTAGGGCGCGCTGCTCGAGCCCAGCCGGCGCAGGTCTTTCAAGCTGTGGCCACCCCAGAACAGCCGCGGCCCGACGGTGACCTTCGCGCGGACCTTGCGGAAGGGGCGGGGGAAGAGCAGCCGGGCCAGGTGCGCGGCGGGCACTCCGATGAACGCCTCGGGCTCGACCTCGTCGAGGCACGAGAGCAGCGCGCGGCGGCCGATGCCGGGGTCGATCAGCACGATCACCGCTCCGGCTTTGAAGAGGCCGAAGACCATCGGGAAGAAGTCGAGGCTCGGCGGCACCATCAGCACGGTGCGGACCCCGCGGCCGATGCCGATCGCCTCGAGCCCGCGGGCGTAGACGTCGCTCTGCGCGTCGAGCTCGCCGAAGGTCAGCCTGCCTTCCGGAGCGATGATCGCCGCCCGGCCCGGCTCGAGCCGCGCCATCGCTGGCAGGTGGGAAGCGATGTTGGTGTTGGTCGCGCTCACCGGCCGAGGAACTCGCGCACCAGCGGGAGGATCTCTTCGTGCGCGTCCTCGAGCACGTAGTGCCCCGCGTCGGGGAAGGTGTGGACCTCGGCGTTCGGCAGCCGCCGCCGCCACTCGGCGAGGAAGTGATCGTCGAACACGAAGTCCTTGCCGCCCCAGCAGATCAGCAGCGGCACCTTCGCGAACTGCTCGAGCCGATCGGACACCTCTTTCACCATCGCCCAGCTGCGATCGCCCGGCTTGAGCGGGATGTCTTCGACGAACCGCTGCACCGCGATCCGGTTTTCCCACGAGTCGTACGGGGCGAGGTACGCCTGCTTCACCGTCTGGGTCATCCGGCCCGGCTTCGTCGAGCAGGTGAGGTTTGCTCCGCGCGAGAAGGCGTTGAAGCCGCGCACCGGCAGCGCGAAGAACGGCAGGTGGCGGACCACCGAGATCTGCCACGGCAGCTTTCGCCCCGGCGGCAGCCCGAAGCCGGCGGTGTTGAGGATGATCAGCCGCTTGATCCGCTCGGGGTGCCGGGTGGCGAACGCCATGCCGATCATCCCGCCCCAGTCGTGGAGCACCAGGGTGAGGTCTTTGGTGAGGCCGAGGTGATCGAGCAGCGCCTCGAGATCTTTGACCCGGCGCTCGAGCACGTACTCGTAGCGGTCGTCGCCCGGCTTGTCCGACAGGCCGCAGCCGACGTGATCAGGGACGATGGTGCGGTGGGTGCCCGAGAGGCCGCGGACCAGGTTGCGCCAGTAGAAAGACCAGGTCGGGTTGCCGTGCAGCATCACCAGCGGGTCGCCCTGGCCCTCGTCGAGGTAGTGGAGGTTGACGCCGTTGCCGACGTCCAGCCGCTGGCCCTGCCAGGGATAGAGCTCGCGGTAGGGCGTGATGTCGAAGGTCACCATTGAACTCCCAGCATGAGGCAGTTGAGGCCGCTGCCGATTCCGAGCAGGCCGACCCGATCGCCCGCGCGCAGGAAGCCGGCTTCGGCCGCGCGGGCGGTGGTGAGCGGCACCGAGACGGTGCCGATGTTGCCCAGGGTGGCAAAGGTCGAGAAGTCCCGCGCCGGGTCGACGCCGAGCCGGCCGAGGACCTCGCGCCGGTGCCCCGCGCCGACCTGGTGGGTGATCACCCGGTCGACGTCCTCGGTGCGCCAGCCGGTGGTGGCGAGGAACTTCCCCCACGTCTGCTGGCCGAGCACCACCCCGTGGGTGAGGACCTGCGAGGCGTCGGTGTCCATCAGGTTCACCGTCTCTCCGAGCAGCCCGCGGGTCGGACCCCAGCGGCAGATCCGGTGATGCTCCGGAGCGCTCAGCGCGGTGCCGGCGATCAGCCGGTGCTCCGAGTCGGAGAAGCCCACCTCGGTGAGCACGACCGCCACCGCTCCCGAGCCGCCGGTGAGGGTGGCCAGGCCCAGCCGGTAGCGCTCGAGCGTGGGGTCGGCGTTCATCCGCGCGATGGTGGACTCAACGATCTCGCGCGAGCTCTCGGCCGAGACCACGATCCCCGCGCGGATCTGCCCCAGCTCGATCCGGTTGGCGATCTCCACCATCCCGTTGAGGACCCCGAGGCAGGCGTTGGAGACATCGAAGACCAGCGTGTCGGGCCCGGTGCCGAGCGCCTCGGCGACGGCGCAGGCGGTGGCGGGCTCGAGGTTGTCGCGGCAGACGCCGGCGTAGATCACCGCGCCCAGATCGGTTCCCGGCACGCCCGACGCCTCGAGGGCTCTCTTGCCGGCGCGGGCGGCGCACTCGGACATGCGGGGGCCCGGGGGCCAGAAGCGGCGCTCGGTGATTCCGGTCAGCGCCTCGACCTGCCCGCCTTCGAGGTTGAGCGCCGAGTAGATCGGCTTCAGCTTCGCCTCGAGCGCGGCGGTGGGGATCCGCTCGTCCGGCAGCTCGTAGGCGATCGCTTCGACGCACACCCGGTTCCACCGCATCAGCTGGCTCCCGGCACGAGGCGGAGCGCGAAGTTCTTCATCGTGTAGATCACCCGCCCATCGACGGCGAGCTGCCCGTCGGCGATCAGCAGCGGCTCGGGGCCGTCGGCCACGTGGGTCAGCGTCGCCTGCACCTGCACCTCGTGGTTGGTCGGGAGCACCTGCCCGCGGTACTGCCACTTGTGCTCGTGGCCGAGCGCGGTGGCCTGGAAGCGGTGGGTGTCGAGGCAGGCTCCGAAGCGCTCGCGGGCGAAGACCTTGAGCAGCTGCAGCAGCGCCTCCAGCCCGAGCGAGCCGGGCATCACCGGGTCCTGGTAGAAGTGGGCGGCGAAGAACCACTCGTTGGGATCGATTCGCTTGGCGCCGGCGATGAAGCCTTGGCCGTGGGCGCCGCCGTCGAGCTCGAGCGCGTCGATCCGGTCGATCACGCTGAAGGCCTGCGCGCTCAGCGCGAGCCCGCGGGGGATCTCGAAGCCAGCACAGCCGTCGGGCGACAGCGGGGCCTCGCGCGGAAGCTCGAAGGCGCGCCGGGTCCCGGCCAGCTCGGCCAGCTTCGCGCCGCGGACGCCGACCTGCTGGGCGAGCGCGGCGGCGGGGAAGAAGCCGAACCCGGTCTTGCCGGCGTAGACCCGCTGGGGGCCCGAGAGGATCTCCATCTCGAACTCCTGGAGGATCATCCCGCCCGCCTGCGAGGCCTTGGTGAGGCGCGCGCGCGAGGTCAGCGTGCCCGCGTCGGGGCGCACCTCGAAGAAGGAAGTGCCGGAGCCGTCGAGGTTGCGGAAGTAGAGGTCGTCTTCGCTGCACAGCGCCGAGCCGAGATACGCGGCGAGCCAACCGCACGGCTGGAGCGCGGCCTCGGCCAGCACTGCGAACGGCATCGCCCGCTGGCGGCTGGCGGCGAAGTACCAGGCGTGGGGGTCGACCTCGAGCTCGCACTCCACCCAGCCGCCGGGCTTGAGCACCCAGGGAGGGTCGTCGCACTTCACCACCCGATCGATGAACAGGAACGGAGGCCGGGGCAGCCGGGCGATTCGCCGGTCGCGATCGAACGGGCGGTACTGCTCGCCGAAGCCTTCCGACGGCAGGCCTTCGGAGAAAGCGACGATCTGCTTGCGGGTGTAGCGCTCCTTCTTCGCCGGAGCGGCCGAGGCCCAGGTGGCTTCGACCTGCGCGCGCGAGAGGCCGCGCAGCCGCAGCGCCATCCCTTCCATCTCGACCACGTAGCGGCCGTCGACGTACATCGCCGCGGTGGCGAGCACGTACGGCTCGGGGTCGTAGCCGAGCTCTTTGATCTCGACCCGGTAGCTGACCTTGCGGCTGTCGACCGTCACCTGCCCCCGACAGCGCAGCTGGCTGGCGACCCCGTCGATCGGCTCGCACCGGACCTCGGCGTCGCCTTCAGCGACCCAGCCCAGGCGCAGCAGCAGCACGCGCAGGGTGTGGAGGCAGCACTCGTACATCAGCGTGCCCGGCATCACCGGGTCGTCGATGAAGTGCGAGGTGAGGTACCAGGCGTCGGGGGTGACGTCGGCTTCGCCGTGGACGAGGCCGAGGCCGAACCGGCCGCCGGTGGGGTTCAGCTCGAGGATCCGATCGACCAGCTGCATCCGGCCGGCGGGCAGGCGCAGCGCGGGGCAGAGGGTGCGGCCGGTGAAGGGCCCCCCGAAGGCGGCGCCGAGATCGCCCGAGCGCAGCGCGTCGAGCTGGCGGGCGTCGAGCGTGCCGGGCGCGAGGGGAACCAGCGGCGCGTAGGGCGTGGTGGCTTCGCGCCGGGGAGCGCGCTGGCTGCTCGGCTCGGTGACGATGCCGCGCCCGGTGGCGAGCTGCTCGGGGCTGAAGAAGCCCGCGCAGCCGTCGTACATGGTGATGAACGGAGCGCCGGCGATCGTCCCGTCGAAGCGGAAGAAGAAGAGCCAGGTGTCGCCCTGCTGGATGAAGCGATCGATCTTGATGTCGTAGCGGATCGTCTCGCCGACCCGCGGCAGGTCGCGGTGGAAGACGATCTTCGCGTCGAGCAGGCGGTAGACCCGCTCGCCCCGGGTCTGCAGATCGATGCCCAGGTACGCGGAGAGGAAGAGGTCGGCCTGGCCCGCCTCGACGCTGATGCAGACCGGCGCGCGGCCGTTCTCGAGGTACCAGGAGTCGCTGCGCACGTCGTGCTCGGTCACGCACCGGCCCGGGCCCAGCACGCCGCGGGTGCCTTCGACGCTCAGGATCCGGTCGCACAGCATCAGCGGCTCGGCCGGCAGCCGCACCCGGGTGGGGAAGCGGTCGACCTCGGCGAACTCGGGGCCGAGCACCTTCGCGAGGCTCCCCACCGCGAACTCGAAGCAGGCCGCGCGATCGAAGGCGACCGGCTCGGCCGGGGCGATCGGAACGGGGAGGGTGATCGGCTCGGCGCCGGAGAGCAGCGAGATCAGCCGCTGCTGCTCGAGCAGCGCCTGGGTCTGGAGCGCGAGCGAGCGCTGCGCGAGGAGGAGGAACTGCTGGTGCGCCTGGGTGGCGGGCGAATGGTGCGGCGCACCAAACGAGGCGTTCTGGGCGGTTGCGGAAGGTGAACCGCCGGCGGAGCGCGGGTGCAGGGCACCGAAGGTCGACGCGCCCGGCTCGAACAGCGCCGCCGGGGGGAACTGGCCGAGCAGCGGGGCCGCACCGCGCGAGAGCGTCGCAGCAGCCCGTGCCGGGTCGGCTCCGGGCGAGCGGGGGGAGAGCAGCACTGGGTCCGGCTGCCGCGGGCGGCCGTTCGACCCGCCCTGCCCGGCCGCGGCCGGGTTCCCCGGATCTCCGTTCTGCGCTGCGGCGGGGTTGGCCCAGGCCGAGGCGCCGGCGTGGGCCGCGCCGTGAGTCGCCGGAGTCGAGGCGCCGTGGTGCGCCGCCCCGTTGTGCGCCGCCCCGTTGTGCGCCGCACCATTGTGCGCCGCACCATTGCGGCGAACCGACGGGGCCCCCGCGCCGTTGTGCAGCGCAGCATTCCGGGCGGCTGGCGCAGGCGGCGGGGCCGGGCGGCGACCCCCGACCGCGACCGCGATCGTGGCAGGAGGCTTCGGCGCATCGGCGACGATCCCGCCTTCCCGCCCGTAGATCGGCTCGAGATCGAGGGGCACTCCCGCTTCGGCGAGGCGCGCGAGGGCGGTGAGCAGCGAGCGGAAGCCGTCCGCGCCGCGCTGACAGGCGGTGACCGCCAGGTGCGGGCGGGCTCCGAGAATCCGGGCGATCATCCGCGCGCAGGATCCCTGCGGCCCCAGCTCGAGGAAGATCCGCACCCCATCGGCCCAGGCCTGCTCGATCGTGGCCTGGAAGTCGAAGCCCCCGACCGCGTTGGCGAGAATCGAATCGGCCGCGGTGTCCTCGGTCGGCACGTACGACCGCGCCCAGGCTCCGCTGTAGAAGCGCACTCCTTCCGGAGGATTCGTCGGCAGTTGATGGATCGCGCGGTACGCGCCGGCCACCGCGTTGACGAGCGGCAGGTGAACGGTCGGCACGCCCTCGAGCGCGAGCGCCTCGCACTTCAGCGCCGCCACCGTGCGGTCGACGTCGGTCGCCTTTCCCCCCAGCACGCACTCTCGCGGTGCGTTGACGATCAGCAGCGCCGCCGTTCCGACCAGCGCTCCCCGGACTTCGTCCGCCGGCCGGTTCACCACCACCGCCTTCCACTCGGCGCCCGGCTCGGTGCCCCACGCCGCGCGCGCCACCGTGCCCGGCCCCGACAGCTCGGTGCGGAAGAGCGGCGAAGAGAGGGTGCGGCGGAACATCAGATCGCGGTCTCGCCAGGTCCGAGACGCGAACAGCGCCGCCGACTCGCCCAGGCTGTAGCCGATGTACGCGTCCGGACGCAGCCCGAACAGGCGCGCCGCATCGCTGACCGCCACGCCGTGGGCGACCTGCCCGAGGATCATCCGCTCGGGGGAGAGGGCGAGCGTCCGCGCCGAGTCGGCTTCCCAGCCTTCGGCCCAGCTGGCACGCCACGGCCCAGTCCACTGCGGCATCAGGTGGCCCTGCAGGTGCTCGACCTCGGCGTCCAGCCGCCGATAGATCCCGGGCAGCGCGACCCCGAGCGAGCGGCCCATGCCGAGGTAGTGGTTTCCCGAGCCGGGGAAGACGAACGCGAGCTTGCCCGGCTCGGTGACCAGCGCCGCGCGGGGGCGCTCGAGCTGCCGAAGCAGTTCCTCGCGATCGCCGGCCACCACCGCGCGCGAGACTCCGCCCGCCTGCCCGCGCCGGTGCCACCGCGCCGCCAGTTCCTCGAGGGGGCCGGGGTGCGAGTGAAGCAGGGCGCGCAGCGCCGCTTCGTCGCCGCGGATGAGGAAGATCGCCGCGTCGCGCTCACCCATCGGGCGGGCCGCCAGCGCCGCCGCGGGGCGATCGACGCCTTCGAGCACCGCGTGGAGGCAGGTGCCGTCGAAGCCGATCGCGCTGATCCCCGCGCGGCGCGGACCGTCTTGCCGGTCACGAAGCCAGACCTGCGGCTCGCGGGAGACATGAAAGCCGAATCACCGAGGCGAGGCTGCCGGCGGCTCCGGCCTGGCCGATCACCGCCGCGGTCGAGGCGAGGGCGCAGTGCAGCGTCTGGGCGGCTGCGACGCCGCGGCACAGCGCCTGGGCCTCGTCGCGATCCTCGCCCGGATCTCCGCTGCCGTGTGCCTGGAGCAGGCAGACCTGGGCCGCCG
The DNA here is from genome assembly GCA_018262385.1 of Myxococcaceae bacterium. Classification (GTDB taxonomy): domain Bacteria; phylum Myxococcota; class Myxococcia; order Myxococcales; family Myxococcaceae; genus JAGSPQ01. Next base: position 7,941 of record JAGSPQ010000129.1, read on the forward strand.
TCACGCCTGCTTCGCGCTGAGCCTGGGCGACCGCCTGGGCGTAGGCGTCGATGCGGGCCGCTCCGGGGTTGACCGCCGCTCCTCCGGCGGCGCCGAAGCCGCGGATGATTGCGTAGATTCGATCGCCGTCGCGAACCGCGTCGTCGAGCCGCTTGAGCACCACCGCGGCGGCGCCTTCCGAGACGGTGGGCCCATCGGCTGCGCGGTCGAACGGCGCCGCGGTTCCCGATCGCGAGTACGGGCGCAGCGCGTCGGTCGCGAGCACCTGCCGAATGTCACCCGCAAGATCGACGGCCCCCGCGAGCATCAGGTCGACCTCTCCGCGCTGCAGCATCCGGGTCGCGACTTCCAGCGATCGCAGGCCCGAGCCCTCTTCTCCCGCGACGACGAAGCTCGGGCCGCCGAAGTGAAACTCGCGGGCGAGCCGGCTGGCGACGATTCCGCCCAACGCGCCCAGGGTGCGGGTCGAGTCGAGCACCGGGCTCAGCGCGTCGGCGAGTCCCGCCGCCCACTGCTCGGACTGCTCGGCCGTCAGCGTCAGCCCCAGCTCGCGCTGGTACGTCCGCACCCGCTCGCGAACCAGCCAGCGCAGGTGGAAGGAGGTGGTGTCGAGATCGAGCCCGAGCCCGACCACCGTGCCCGCGCGCAGGTGGGGACCTGCGCCCAGCCCGCCGCTGTCATCGAGCGCCTCGGCGGCGACCTTCAGCATCAGCAGTTGCTGCGGCAGCAGCGAGGCCAGCTCGCGCGGCGGAATCCGGAACCGCCCCGCGGGCAGCTCGATCGCGCTCAGCCACGCGCCGGGCAGGGTGGGGCCGGCGGCGCCGAGCCAGCGATCTTCGGGGCGCGGATCGCGCACCGGCTCGCCGCGGAAGATCGCGCGGGCGAAAGCAGAGAGGGAATCGAGGCGGCCGAAGTGGGTCGCCATTCCCACGATGGCCACCGCCGGCGGAGGAGGCGGGGGGGATCGTCCCTCGACTGCGCTCGGGATGAACGGCGCGGTGGCTCCGCCGGTGCGGAACGGGGCCCCTTCCTCGAGCAGCAGGTGGGCGTTGATGCCGCCGAAACCGAACCCGGAGATCGCCGCCCGCCGCGGCATCCCCGGCGCGCGCTCGGGCCACGCCTCGGGTTTCTCGAGCACGCGAAACGGACTCGCCTTCAGCCCTTCGGCCGCGGTCGCCGCCGAGAAGTTCGCCGAGGGCGGCAGGGTGCGCGCCTCGAGCGCAGCGATCACCTTGCACAGGCCCGCCGCTCCCGCCGCGGTGAGCAGGTGCCCGACGTTGCTCTTCACCGAGCCGAGCACGCAGCCGCGCGCCGCCCGGCCTTCCCACAGCGCAGTCAGGCTCTTCAGCTCGACCGCATCGCCGCGTGGAGTCCCGGTGCCGTGGCACTCGATCAGGTCGACCTCGTCGGGCGCCCAGCCCGCCTCGGCATAGGCCGCCCGGGTCGCGCGCAGCTGCCCCTCGCTCTCGGGCGAGAGCAGGCTTCCCCCGACATCGTTCGACAACCCGATGCCGCGAATCACCGCGCGGATCTGA
>JAGSPQ010000897.1 GCA_018262385.1 Myxococcaceae bacterium
GGGGCCGGGGCCTGGGCCTTCTTCTTGCCCTGGGCGTAGCCGCCGCGGGCGTTGCTGAAGTCCTGATCCTGCTCGGCGCCGGCAGACTCGCGGCGGGTCTTCGACTCTTTCTGGGCAGTGCCGATCGCGTTGCCGAGGTCCTGCCGCTGGGCGAGCTGACGCTCTTCGGCGGGCCCCTTCGTCTCACCGAGGGCCTGGGCGTAGCCCTCGTTGTCATTGCGGGCGAGGCCGTCGCGCTGGGGGGTGGGGTCCCAGTTGCGATCTTCCTTCGAGCGGCGATCGGCCTCGGCGCCGCCGCGGACCTTGCCGGTCTTCATCTTGGCGGCGATCTCCTTCTCGACCGGCAGCGCGGCTTCTTCCTTCTTCGCTTCTGCTTCCTGGGCGACCGGCGCGGCGGCGACCGGAGCCGGGCTGTCCTTGCGCGGCTGGGCCTCGAGCGCGGCGGTCTCGGCGGACAGATCGAGGCCGTCGTCCTGGGTCTTGATCGCGACCACCGCGACGAGGGTGAGGGCGCAGGCGCCGGCGAGCGGGGCGACCACCCTCCTCCACCACGGAATCCCCGGGCGCGGCACGGCGGCGTTGCGGGCGGCGGCCTGCTCGGCGTAGGCGAGCAGCGAGTCGAGGCCGGCGGCGGGAGCGGGCTCGATCGGCAGGGCGGCCATCGTGGTGCGCACGCCGCGGATCTGATCGAGCGCCTGGGTGCAGCGGACGCACGACTTGAGGTGCGATTCCACCGCGCTTGCCTCGGGGGCAGGCAGCTCGCCGTAGGCGAAGTCGAGGAGCTTGTCCTCGTATTGGTGGATCGCGGTTGCCATGGTGGTGGTCGGGGCCCTTTAGGCCACGGTCCTCCCTTCGGTCATTTCTCCGTCTACGCCCAGCTCGGCCAGTCGTCTTCGCAGCCCTTCCAGCGCGTACCGCATCCGACTCTTCACCGTGTTCTCGTTAACCCCGGTGACCTCGGCAATCTCCTTGAAACCGACCCCGTGGTACTCGCGCAAGAGGAAGACCTCGCGCTGTTCGTCCGGCAGCGACTGGAGCGCTTTCTCGATCATCGGCCGCAACCGGACGTTGTGGGCCGCGCGATCGGGCGAGGCGCCGTCGTGATCCTGAACCATCTCTCCGAGCACGCGGCCATCGGGATCGTCGCCGCCGGCCACGGGCGCGTCGAGCGAATCGGTCTTGCGGTAGTGCTCCTTTCGCGCGCTGTCGACACAGAGGTTCCTCGCAATGGTGAAGACCCAGGTGGTGAACCTGGCCTTCGGTTGGTACTCGGCTGCTGATCGGACAACTTTCAACCACGTCTCCTGCAGCAGGTCTTCGGCCCGCTGCCGGTGATTCGTGTAACGGAGAATGAAGTTGAAGACCGAGCCGCGGTGACGCGTGACGAGCGTAGAAAACGCCCGGGCGTCGCCCGACTTGAACGCGAGCATCAGCAGCTCATCGCTCGTCTCAGGTCCCAAACTTCATTCCCCGTTACCGCTGGTTGAACGTGTGGCCGGCCGCGCTGATCTACTTTCGCGATAATCGCCGGTAAGTGGTGAGAATGACAGGCGTTGCCACCCCTGTCACCAACCCCAGCTGCAACAGGAGTGGCAACGGTAAAGGACGTTGGAGGTGAATGAACAGGGTTCGGCCCAGCGCCAGTCCCAGCAGCACGCCGGTGAGGGTGCGCCAGGGGTTGGAGAAGGCGTGGGGGCGGAAGCGGCCATAGGCCCAGTCGAGGAGCGCGGGGGCGAGCAGGCCGAGCGCGATCGGGACGTCGAGCGGGTGCTCGAGCGGGGCGCGCCAGGCGAACTGGGCGGCGATCGCGGCGAAGAGGATCGGGTAGGTGCCGAGGCAGCGGGCGCAGACGTGGATGCCGCCGAGCTTCCAGGCGCGGTCGAGCTCCTCGGGGGGGTGGTGGGAAAGCCAGAACATGGTCAGCCCTGAGAAGATTGACCCTCGCGGCGCGGCAGTCACGGAAAACTGAAAGCGCGATCACCCCAACCCCGTGGATTCGTTCTCCCGCCGGGCGGCCAACCGATTGCACAAGGCGCGCGGGTGCGTTGGAACTCTCTGCTGCTGGTGGTGGTGGCCGGCTGCGCGCAGCCGAAGCTGCAGCAGGCCGAGGGGCAGCTGCGGGTGGAGCCGGCGTCGCTCGAGGTGCGCGCGTTCGTCGGCTTCCCGGTGGAGCGCAGGGTGTCGATCTTCAACGCCGGGCGCGCGCCCTTGAGCGTGGAGGTGAGCGGGTCCTCCGGGCTGACGCTGCTGGGCGGCTCGGCGCTGGAGCTGTCGGGCGGGCAGACGATCGAGGTGACGGTGCGGGTGGGCGCGGACGCGGCGGGCGCGCTGGCGCAGGAGCTCGGCTTCACCGTGGAGGGGGTGCAGACCCGGGTGCCGGTGACGGGCCAGATCGAGGCGGTGCCGGCGTGCGGGGTGGCCGGGGAGTGCCAGGCGATCCACTTCGATCCGACTGCTGGGCGGTGCGTCGAAGCGCCGCTGGCGGACGGCAGCGCGTGCGCCGCGGCGTGCCTGACGACGGCGAGCTGCCAGGCGGGGAAGTGCGTCGGCGCTGCGCGCTCATGCGACGACGGGAACAAGTGCACCCAGGACAGCTGCAGCTCGGACGGATCCTGCGTCCACCTCGACACCAGCGCGAGCTGCGCGGGGCTGTGCGAGAGCGGCGAGTGCGGCCCGGGTGGAGAGAGCGCGACGGCCTGCCAGGTCCCCGCCTGTGATCCGGTGCTGGGCTGCACGCTGGTGAACGTGGCCGACGGCACCGCCTGCGGCGCCAACGACTGCAGCACGGCGCACATCTGCATGACGGGCAAGTGCCAGGTGGTGACCGCTCCCCAGGGGTCGG
>JAGSPQ010000898.1 GCA_018262385.1 Myxococcaceae bacterium
TGCGAGGTCGATCGCGTAGGGCTCGAACAGCACCGGGCCGAGGTGGCGGTCGTAGAGCATGGGAATCGATCCGACGAACGCGGTGGGCGAGTAGGTCATCGTGCGGTGAATAACCGAACTCCTGCCTCTTTCATTCGCGCTCTCCTTTTTCGACGACTTCTGCGGCTGGCAGGATCTTTCGCGGCAGCCGTCGCTGGAGAAAGAAGGCCCCCGCCAGCGCAACGAGCAGCGCACCGATTGCGAGCACGGTGAGCCCGTCGTACTTCGACAGGTCGAGGACGATTACTTTGCGCGCGACGGCGATCAGCGCCACCTCGAGCACGATCTCGACGTGGACCACGTTGTCGCGCAGGTAGGCCAGGGTCGTCTCGAGCAGCTCGACGCCGATGAGGATGAGCAGGAAGAAACCAAAGATGTCGAGCAGCTCGTCGATCTCGAGCAGGCCAATCGGATGGGTGGCGACGTCCTTCAGAATGATCCAGCCCAGCTCGACCGTCGAGAGCGCCACCACGACGATCATCATCCCCGCCAGCACGGTCACGATCAGGCGCTCGAATTGCGTCACCAGCCGGATGAGGGCCGGCTCCTGGTTGGCCGGTTGCGACGCCATGGCTACCTCAAGACGAGACCTGCCTGGGGTGGACGAGGCCGTTCGCCCGCCGTTGCGCCGGGTCGGCGCCGAAGCGCTTTCTCGAGCGCGATCACGGGGAAGACGAGGCTGGCGACCAGCGCGGACAGGCCCACCGCTTCGGGCGCCAGCCAGGCGGTGCCGAAGACCGCTTGCATCGGCGGGAAGTAGATGAAGGCCGCTTGCAGCACCAGCAGCAGGCCGATGCCGGCGAACACGGTGCGATTGGAGAAGAAGCCGAGCCGGAAGACCGAGCCGCGAAGGGAACGGCAGTTGAAAAGGTAGAACACCTGAAAGAAGACCACCGTCGTCACTGCCATCGTCTGCGCCTCGCGCAGCGCCACCGCGTGGCCGCTGCGGGGCGCTTCGATTCGGTACTCCCACAGAAAGAGGCCGACGGCGGCGGCGGCCATCAACAGGGCCACCAGCAGGGTGCGGACGACGACGAAGCGCCCGAGGATCGGCGTCGAGGGGGCCCTGGGCGGGCGCCGCATCGCGTCGGGTTCGCTCACTTCAAAAGCAAGCGGCAGCGAGAGCGCGACCGACGCGACGAGGTTCACCCACAGCAACTGGGTCGGGAGCACCGGCATCAGCGGAACGTGTGCGCCGTCGATCAGCAGCACCGGGAAGAAGGCGACCGCGGCGATCAGGATGAAGCCCAGCCCGAGGTTGGTCGGCAAGACGAAGGCGAGCGACTTGATCAGGTTGTCGTAGATGCGACGCCCTTCCCCCACCGCCGCCGCGATGGACGCGAAGTTGTCGTCCGCCAGCACCACGTCGGCGGCTTCTTTCGATACCGCGGTGCCGGTGATCCCCATCGCGATTCCGACATTGGCTTGCTTGAGCGCCGGGGCATCGTTGACCCCATCACCGGTCATCGCCACCACGTGGCCGTCGGCCTGCAGGGCGGTCACCAGCCGCAGCTTGTGCTCGGGGGCGACGCGGGCGAACACCTGGGTCGTCGCCGCCACTTTGCGAAACGCAGTGGCGTCGAGGCGCTCGAGGTCCGCGCCGCTGACGCCCCGGTCGGTGGCGCCCAGCAGCCCCATCTGGCGGGCGATCGCCTCTGCGGTGCCGAGGTGATCCCCGGTAATCATCTTCACCGTGATCCCTGCCGCCTGGCACACCCGCACCGCGTCGATCGCCTCGGGGCGCGGGGGATCCCTCATTCCTTCGAGGCCCAGCAGCACCAGGCCGTGCTCCACCTCGGCTGGAGCGAGCGCGTCGGTTGACGCGGCCACCTGCTTCTCCCCCACCGCCAGCACCCTCATTCCCTGCGCGGTCAGCTCCACCAGGCGGGCCTGGACCGCGAGCCGGGTCTCGGGTGGCAGGTCGCACCGTCCGAGGACGACTTCGGGCGCGCCCTTGAGGAACACCACCCGGCCTCCTTCTGGGGTGGCGTGCAGGGTGGCCATGAACTGGTGTTCGGACTCGAAGGGGATGGCATCGAGGCGGCGCCATTGGCGGCGAAGGGTCGCTGGCTCGAGCCCGAGCTTCATTGCGGCGACGACGAGTGCCCCCTCGGTCGGGTCGCCGCTGAGCGCCCACGTCCCCCGTTCCTCCCGGACGACCGCGTCGCTGCACAGGGCGCCGGCCCGGGCGAGCGCGAGGACGTCGGCCGGTGGCTGGGGAACTGTTCGCTCAGCCGAAGACGACGCCAGGACTCCGACGGGCGCGTAGCCGATTCCCGAGATCGTGTAGCGGTCGACTGCCGTCTCGAGCGCCTGCACGGTCATCTCGTTTCGGGTCAGGGTGCCCGTCTTGTCGGAGCAGATGACGGTGGTGCCGCCCAGGGTCTCCACCGCAGGGAGCTTGCGGATGACCGCGTTGCGCATCGCCAGCCGCTGAACGCCGATCGCCAGCGCGATGGTGATGATCGCGGGGAGCCCTTCGGGAATGGTGGCGACCGCCAGCGCGATCGCCACCAGCACCGCCTCAGCCAGGGTGTAGCCGCGCGCGAGGCTGACAGCCAGCAGCAGGGCAGAGATCGCCAGCACCGCCAGGGTCAGCCACTTGCCAACCGAGGCGAGCGCCTGGGTGAGCGGGGTTCGAAGCTCGGCCGCTTCCTCGAGCAGGTGCGAGATTCGTCCCAGCTCGGTGGCACCCCCCGTCGCGACCACCAGGGCCCGGGCCGCGCCCGACGTCACCAGGGTGCCTCCGAAGGCCATGCTCCGCCTGTCGGCAATCGGAGTCTGCTCCGGCACGGGAGCGAC
>JAGSPQ010000130.1 GCA_018262385.1 Myxococcaceae bacterium
CGGACCCTAGCCTTGCGGATCGTCCGGCGGGCAGCGATCAACCTCGCCCGCGGCCACCGAGCCAGCCGTCGATCGCCCGGATCAGCGCGTGCTCGTCGCCGGTCTTTCGCAGCCAGCCGGTGGCGCCGCACTCGGCCGCCTTGGTGCTCAGCAGCTTCTCGTCGAGATCCGAGTAGAGGATCACCGGGGTCGAGTTGAGCCCGTGGGCGCGCAGCGAGGTGACCACCTGGGGCCCCTGCACCGCGGGCATGTTGACGTCGAGCAGCACCAGGTCGACCGGGTTCTTGCGCAGCAGCATCGCGACCATCAGCGGATTCTCGAGGGTGCGCACCTCGTACCCGGCGGCCTCGAGCGCCAGCCTCCCCGCCTCGAGCAGCAGCGGGCTGTCGTCGACGATCAGGATCCGCTTCTTCGTCCGCGCCACCGCCTCGGAGGTGCGGTGGATCCGGAGGTCCTCGATGAGCGCGGTGGCGATCTGCTTCAGCTCCACCACCTCTTCGGCGGCCCCGAGCGCGAGCGCGGCCAGCGGCATCCCCGCCACCGCGCAAGACGCCGCATCCTGGACGATCGTCCGCGCGCCGACCCGCCGCAGCGCCAGCAGCCCCTGGGCGCCGTCGTCGCCCATCCCGGTCATCAGCACCCCCACCGCCCGGCCATGGAGCGAGCGGGCCATGGTGGTGAACAGCGCGTCCACCGAAGGGCAGTGCGCGGAGGTCATCGTGTTGGGGGTGAGCCGGAAGATCAGCTCGCGATCGACGGTGAGGTTGTGGTTCGCCGGCGCGAGGTACACCGTGCCCGGACTGGCCTTCATCCCCGCCTCGGCGCTGCAGACCTTCAGCTTCGAGCGGGACGCGAGGAACCCGACGAAGCTGTCGAAGAAGTCGGTGGCCATGTGCTGCACCACCGCGATCGGCACCGGAAACGCCGCCGGCAGCTCGCCCAGCACCTGGGCCAGCGCGCGGGGGCCTCCGGTCGAGGCGCCCAGCCCGATCAGCAGCGGGGCCTCGGCCGAAGGCTTGCGGGCCACCGCCGGCGCCGGTGCCGCGCTCGGCGGCTTGGCCACCCCCGTCTCGGCGAGCTGGCGCATCCGGGTGGCGAACTTCTGAATCAACATCTGGTGACCGCCGAACACCTCGCTCTTGGGGACCAGCTCGAGAGCGCCCCGGTGCATCGCCTCGAAGTTCAGATCCTGCCCGGGCGAGGACGAGCGCTCGCAGATCACCACCAGCGGCACCGGCCGCTCGGCCATGATCTTCTCGATCGCCTTCAGCCCGCCCATGCCGGGCATCGACAGATCCATCGTGATCAGGTGGGGCCGCAGGCGGCGCGCCAGCTCGACCGCTTCCTCGCCGGTCTTCGCTTCGCCGACCACCTTGAGGGCGGGGTCAGTCTCGAGCGCGCGGCGCAGGGCCTCGCGGGTGAAGTCCGAGTCGTCGACCACCAGCACGCTGAAGACCATTTGGGGTGGGGCAAGAAGACCACTTCCCGCGCCAGGGTGGCAGCGCGATCTGCCGAATGGCGGCGGGCGGCCAAACCCCGGGGTGCGCTCTGGGGGTGCCGGCGCGCCGCCAGGGCCGGTAAATCGGCCCCAGATCGATTGCGGCGGGCGAGGTGCTACAGCGATGATGCGAGCTGCTCCGGGCTGTAAAAATTCCCCCTCGCCAGCCGCTCCGTATTCTCGGCGTCATGAAGAAAGAAACCCGCCAGCTCGAGCTGCCTCTTTCGGCCAGGCCGAAGCTCACTTTGATCAAAGGGGAAGGGCAGCGCGTCCAGGAGCCGCTGACCAACCGCGACGCGGTGGCGCGGGTGTTGATCGAGGCCGGGGCCGACATGCTGCTGCGGCGGATCAGCCCCGAGCGCGCCGAGCACATCGAGCAGAAGGTCGAGGCGGTGCTGCGGCTGTTCGACCGGGTCGACCGGCATCCGGAGGCGATGGCCGAGCTGAAGACCCGGCTGGACGACCTCGAGGCGTTGATGCGGGAGACGCGTGATGGGCGGGTGCGAAGGAGGATTTAGTTTAAGGTTTCCCCCCTCTTCCCCCTCGTCCCGTGTCGATCGAAACCTACGGCGATTACCAACTGCTCAAGAAGCTCGCCACGGGCGGGATGGCGCAGATCTTTCTCGCGCGCCAGCAGGGGATGGAAGGGTTCGAGAAGTTCCTGGTGGTGAAGCGGATCCTGCCGCACCTCGCCGAGAACGACGACTTCATCAAGATGTTCCTCGACGAGGCGCGGATCGCGGCGCGGCTCAACCACCCGAACATCGTTCAGATCTTCAACCTCGGCGCCCAGGACGACAGCTACTTCATCGCGATGGAGTTCATCCACGGTGAGGACGTGCGCCGGGTGTGGAAGCGGGCCGACTCGAAGAACAAGCCGATCCCGGTGCCGCTGGTGGCCCGGATCATCATGGATGCGTGCGGCGGTCTCGACTACGCGCACAAGAAGGTCGACTCGCAGGGCAAGCCGCTGAACATCGTCCACCGCGACATCTCGCCCCAGAACATCCTCGTCACCTTCGAGGGCGGGGTGAAGGTGGTCGACTTCGGGATCGCCAAGGCGGCCGACCAGGCCACCGTCACCAAGTCGGGGGTGCTCAAGGGGAAGTACTCGTACATGTCGCCCGAGCAGGCGAGCGGGCTGAAGATCGATCGCCGGTCCGACATCTTCGCCCTCGGGGTGGTGCTGTACGAGCTCACCACCGGCACCCGCCTGTTCAAGCGGACCAACGACATCCAGACGCTCAACGCGGTCACCGAGTGCGTGGTGGTGCCCCCGTCGGAGATCAACGAGCGGCTGCCGAAGGACTTCGACCCGATCGTGATGAAGGCGTTGGCCAAGCGCCCCGAGGATCGCTACCAGGAGGCGATCGCCTTCCAGGCCGCGCTCGAGAACTGGGTGCTGCAGAACAAGTTCCCCAGCTCGTCGGTGCAGCTCGCCGCCTTCATGCAGGACATCTACGCCGAGCGGCTGGCGCAGGAAGCCGAAGAGGGCCGGATCCTGATCGAGGGGCTCGACGCCTCGAAGAACGAGGCCTCGAAGAACGGAGAGGAACGCGCCACCCCGATCTCGAAGGCCGGCCGGCTCGCGCCCACCGCCTCGCTCAAGGCGATCGATCCGCGGCCGCGCGTCGATGACGACAACCAGGAAGCGACGATCGCCCAGCGGCCGGCCCGCGGCGGCAGCGTCAGCGGCGCGATCAGCAAGCCCCGCACCAGCGACCGCGCCCTCGCCGCGCCGCCTCCGCTGGCGCTGGACGATGATCGCGGCGGAGCGACCGTCACCTCGACCGAGACCCGCGCGGGAGGCAAGCCGCTGGTGTGGGTCGCGGCCCTCGCGGTGGTCTCGGGGCTGGCGGTCTCGGCGTGGATGGTGATCGCCAACGCGCCGCGCGCCGAGGTGGTGGTGGCCAGCGAGCCGTCGAACGCGGCGGTGCGCTTCGACGGCCGGCTGCTGGCCAGCTGCACCACCCCCTGCACCCTGCCCGAGGTGCAGGCCGGGGAATATTCGCTGTCGCTGACCCGGGCCGGCTACCAGGAGCTGAAGACCCGGATCGAGATCCCGGCCAGGGGGCGGGTGCGGCTGCCGGCCTTCACCCTCCAGCCCGCGGTGAAAGATCCGGTCGGGGTCTCGCCAGAGGTCGACGCCGGCCCGGCGGTGGCGGTGGCGCCGCAGCCGGTCACCTTCAGTGTGAAGAGCAACCCTCCGGGCGCGCAGCTGCTGGTCGATGGGAAGAGCCGCGGGGTGACCCCGGCGAGCTTCGAGGTGACGCCCGGCACGGTGGTGGGGGTGAGCCTCAAGCTGCCCGGCTACCGCGAGTTCTCGGACAGCTTTCAGATTTCGGAGCCAGGGGAACGCACCATCTCGCTCGAGAAGCGCGAGCCGGCCGCCACCCACGTCAACCCGCCGCCGAAGAAGGAGTTCGGGATGGTGCGGTTCATCGTCAAGCCGTGGGCGAGCGTGCAGTGCGGCGCCTTCAAGCTGGGCGACACCCCGTTCGCCGACAAGCAGCTGCCCGCCGGCTCCTACGAGTGCACCTTCAGCAACCCCGAGTTCCCCGAGAAGAAGCAGGCGGTGGTGGTGAAGCCGAACGAGACGATCCGGGTCTCGGTGAACTTCTAGCTGCAACAAAAGAAACGGCCGCGTGGATCTTCTCCACGCGGCCGGAACTCTTGAAGCGAAGCGGGTGGCGGACTACTTGCCGCCCTTCTTCTTCAGCTCGTCATCGATGATCGCCTTGAACTGATCGATCGGCTGCGCGCCGACCAGCTGCCGGCCGTTGATGAAGAAGGTCGGGGTGCCGTTGGCGCCAATCGCGGTGCCTTCGGTCGAGTCCTTGGTGATCAGCGCGTCGAACTTGTTGCCGTCCATCGCCGCCTTGAACTTGCCCATGTCCAGGCCGAGCTCCTGGGCGTACTTCTCGAGGTTCTGACGATCGAGCGCGCCCTGGTTGGCGAACAGCTTGTCGTGCATCTCCCAGAACTTGCCCTGCTCGTTGGCAGCCATCGAAGCGGCGGCGGCCGGACGGGCGTTGGGGTGGAAGGGCAGCGGCTGGTGCTTGAAGGCGATCTTCACCTTGTTGCCGTACTGCTTCTCGAGGTCGTGCAGCGTCGGCACCACCCGCGAGCAGAACGGGCACTGGAAGTCGGAGAACGCCACGATGGTGACCGGAGCGTTCTTCGGGCCCTTCACCGGCGCGGTGCCGATGTCGATGTTGGCGATCGGAGCCGGCGCGGCCGGAGCGGCCTCGCCGTGGCCCTGCCCTGGCGGGTGGTTGTGGCCCGCGTGCGGATCAGCGGCGACCTTGCCGGCCTCTTCCTGCAGCTTGGCGTAGACGTTCTCGAGCTTGGTGCCGGAGGCGATCAGCTTGTCCGCCTTGGCAATCTCCTCGTCGATGATCGCCTTGAACGCCTCGAACGGCTGCGCCCCGACGAACTCCCGGCCGTTGATGAAGAAGGTCGGGGTGCCGTTGGCGCCCACCGCGTTGCCGGCGGCCGAGTCGGCCTCGACGCGCGCGGCGAACTTGTTGGTGTCGAGGGCGTTCTTGAACTTGCCCATGTCGAGCCCGATTTCCTTCGCGTAGTTCTCGAGGTTCTGACGATCGAGCGCGCCCTGGTTGGCGAACATCTTGTCGTGCATCGGCCAGAACTTGCCCTGCTCGTTGGCGGCCATCGACGCCTCAGCGGCGATCTTGGCGTTGTTGTGGAAGGGCAGCGGCTGGTGACGGAAGACCATCTTCACGTCCTTGCCGTAGGTGTCCTCGATCTGCTTCATCGTCGGGACGACGCGCGAGCAGAACGGGCACTGGAAGTCGCTCCAGAGCACGATGTTGACCTTCGCCAGCTTGGCGCCCTTGGCGGGCGAGTCGCTGGGGATGTCGACCTTGCGGATCGCCGGAGCGGCCGGAGCGGCCTGGGGAGCAGCGGCCTGGGGGGCCGGCGCGTTGGCGACGCCCTTCTCGAGCACCGCGGCGTAGACGGCTTCCGGGCGGGTTCCGGCGCTGACCAGCGCCTGGGCCTTGCCGAGCTCTTCGTCGATCAGCGCCTTGAACGCCGGCGCCGGCTGCGCGCCCGAGAGCTTGCGGCCGTTGATGAAGAAGCAGGGGGTGCCGCTGGCGCCGAGCTGGCCGGCGAGGGCCTGGTCGCGATCGATGATCGCGCTGAACTTCGGCGAGTTCATGTCCGCCTTCCACTTCTCGACGTTGAGGCCGATCGCCTTCGCGTGGCTCTCGAACGTCGCCGCGTCGAGGTTCTGCTGGTTGGCGAAGAGCTTGTCGTGCATGTCCCAATACTTGCCCTGCTCGCCGGCCGCCATCGCCGCCAGCGCGGCAGGCTTGGCGTTCGGGTGGAAGCTCAACGGGTTCTGCTTCATCACCACCCGGATCTTCCCTTCGTACGCCTTCTCCATCTCGACGACCGTGTTGTGGCCGCGGCTGCAGAACGGGCACTGGTAGTCGGAGAACTCGACCAGGGTGACCAGCGCGTTGGCCGGGCCCTTCACCGGGGAGTCGTCGACCGGGACCTTGAAGACGGTCTGGTCACCGCCGCCGGGCGCCGGGGCCGCGCGGGGAGCCACGTTGGTCGGCGCCAGCGCCGCCACCACGCCGGGCGCGTTATTGGTGCCAGAAGTACCGCTCGCCATCCGGCCGACCGCGAAGCCGACCACGCCGCCCACCAGCAGGGCGATGATCACATTGGGTTTCATTTGAGTTTCTGCTCCTTTAGGAAAATTCCGCGCGGTAGATACCGCACAGTTCGAGACGCGCACTAACCAAACTTCGGCCCGGAGGTGAAGTGAAAGCCCTCAAAGTTTCAGCCCACCGGGTCGACGCGCGAGGCCGCCCGTGTCCCTGGCCGATCATCGAGCTGGCGAAGGCGCTCAAGCTGCACCCCGAGGTCGAGCTGTGGGCGGACGATCCGGCGGCGCGGGCGGATCTCGAGAGCTTCTGCGCGGCGACCGGGGCGCGGGCCGGGCCGGTGCAGACCGAGGGGCCGCTGCTGCAGGTGGTGGTCTGCCGCTGAAGGCGCCGCGTCCTCAGGTGAGCTGAAGGACCTTCTCTTCCAGCCGCTTTCCGCGCGAGACGCTCAAGATCAGCACCTGCCGCTGCACCAGCAGCCCGACGGTGCGGGTGATGATGTCCTCGGGCTGAACCGCCTGGCCATCGAAGTGCACCACCAGAATGGTGTCCTTGTTCTCGAGGGTGGCGGTGCGGCAGCCCGAGAGCGCCTTCACCTCGTCGAGCGGCACCGGGCCGCGGGCGATCTGCACCCGGAACTCGGCCAGCTGCCCGGTCATCTCGGACATCGTGCCGGCCTTCACCAGCTTCCCCTTGTCGAGGATCGCGGTGGAGTCGCACAGCTCTTCGAGCTCCTGCAGGTTGTGGCTCGAGACCACCACCGTCGAGTGGCCCTTTAGCTCGCGAATCAGCTGGCGCACCGCGGCCGCGATCTTCGGATCGAGGCCGGCGGTCGGCTCGTCGAGGAAGACCACCGGCGGCTTGCCCATCAGCGCCTGGGCCATCGCCACCCGCTTTGCCATCCCGTGCGACATCGCGCCGGCGGGCACCGCCCAGGTCTCGGGCAGCGCGACCCGCTCGAGCGCCTCGCGGGCTTCTCGCTCCGGCTCGGGCAGCCCGGACAGCCGGGCGAGGTAGGTCAACAGCGCGCCCACCGGCCAGGCGGCGGGCAGCACCGCGTCCTGCGGCAGCACCCCGACCTTGCCCTTGAGCGCGCCGGGCTGGGTCGGGTCGACGCCCAGCACCCGGATGCTGCCGGCGGTGGGGAAGAGGAAGCCGCACATCATCGAGAAGGTGGTGGTCTTCCCGGCGCCGTTGGGGCCGATCAGCCCGTAGCACTCGCCCTCGCCGACGGTGAAGGTGACGTCGTTGACCGCCACCTTGTGGCCGAAGCGCTTGCTCAGCCCCTTGATCTCGATCGCCGCGCTCACAGGTCTCTGCGCCTCAATGCCAGGTGGGCCAGCCCGAGGAAGAACAGCGCAAAGCCCAGGTGCACCATCCCCGCCGAGAGGAAGCGCGCCGGCTCGGGGTGCATCACGTTCAGCACCAGGCTCACTCCCGACTGCCGGGTGACCGCCGAGCACAGCGAAGAGAGGCCGAGGTACGCCAGCGCGAACACCACCAGCACCACGCACAGCTTGAGGCCCACCACCACCGCGCTGCCGGCGGTGAAGTCGGCGTTGAGCACCTTGGCGACCGCCACCATCATCACCGTGCACAGCACCAGCAGCCCGCTGGCGAGCGTCGCCTGGGCGAGGAACTTCCCGATCAGGATGCTCGAGCGCTTGACCCGCACCACCAGGTAGCGAATCGACTTGGGGCCGATCTCGCCCGAGATCTGATCGAAGCTCATCAGCGCGATGAACAGCGGGGCGAAGACCATCGTCAGCTTGAAGACCACGAACAGCACCAGCGGCATCGCCGAGAGCCAGTCGAGCAGCGCGTCGTCGTCGGTGAAGAACGTGCTGAGGAACTTCTTGCGGCCCTCGACCGCCTGGGCGGCAGCCGCGGCGGCGTCGACCTGCCCGGCGGCGACCGCTTGATCGACCTGGGAGTTGAGCTGGTGGTTGATCGAGCCGACGATCGTCAGCGCCAGCGCGGTGAAGAGGAGGAAGAGGATCAGCAGCACGATCACGCGGCCGCCCTTCAGCGCCCGCCCGATCTCCCCCCGCCAGATCTCTTTGATTTCCCGGATGTCGTCCAAAGCCGGGGGGCTTGTATAAGAGGGGCCCCCCCTTCGCCATGTCGCAAATTCGACCCGGAAGAATCGAACCGTGAAGCGCGCGCTGCTGGGAATGCTGTGGGCCACTGCCGCGCTCGCCCAGGTCGATGGGGGGCCGACGGTGCCCAGCCGGCTGACCGACCCTCCGCTGGCGACTGCCCAGCCGCTGGCCCCCGAGCGCGATCTGCTCACCCTCGCCGCGCGCGGGGACGATGGCCGGCTGTGGGCGCCGCACCCCGAGGGGATCCAGCCGCTGACGATCGCTCCGCTGCTGCAGAAGGAGCTGACCGACCTGCTCAAGCTGTACCAGACGCCCTACGCCGCGGTGGTCGCGATCGAGCCGGCCACCGGGCGGGTGCTGGCGATGGCCGAGCACAGCGAAGTCGACCCCGGGCTGCGCGGGCTGTGCACCAAGGCGCTCTACCCGGCGGCGTCGATCTTCAAGATCGTCACCGCCGCCGCGCTGCTCGAGCAGGGCATCGAGCCCGACGCGACCACCTGCTTCCACGGCGGAAAGCGCAAGCTCACCCCCCGGCTGCTCGAGGACTCCGATCGGGACTCGCGCTGCGACACGATGTCGTCGGCGCTGGCGAGCAGCTCGAACGTCGTCTTCGGCAAGCTGGCCCAGCAGCACCTCGACGCGGCGAAGCTGTCGGCGATGGCGAAGGCCTGGCGGTTCAACACCCCGGTGCCGTTTCCGGTGCCGACCGACGTGTCGCTGGCTGGAATCCCCGACGACGGCTTCGGCCTCGCCCAGGCGGGCGCCGGCTTCGGCGACGTCTTTCTCTCCCCCCTGCACGGAGCGCTGCTGGCGGCGGCGGCGGCGAACGGCGGGGTGTGGCGCGCGCCGGTGCTGTTCGAGTGCGACGCGAAGGCCGCCCCGGGCGAAGGCGAGCGGGTGCTGTCGCCGAAGGCCGCCACCCAGCTGCAGGCCATGCTGGAGCAGACGGTGCAGTCGGGCACCGCCCGCCGGATCTTCCACGAGCGCGGCGCGTCGCTTTCGGACGCCGCGGGGAAGACCGGCTCGCTGGCGGACAAGAAGCCGTTTCGCGACTACTCGTGGTTCGTCGGCTACGCGCCGGCGTCCGACCCGAAGATCGCGGTGGCGGCGGTGATCGTCAATGATCCCTACTGGCGGATCCGCGCCACCTGGCTGGGCCGGGAGGCGATGCGGCTGTACCTCAACCGCCTGGTGCCCAGGGCGAGCGCCCGGGCGGCGGCGGTCAGCCGACCAGCTCCACCAGGCCCTGCTCCAGGAACCGCTGGAAGTGAGCCAGCGCCTCCAGTTCCCGAAGCGGTGACACGTTGACGATCGTCGGCAGGTCCCGCTTCCCGTCGAAGCGCGAGAGCAGGTAGCGCTCGGGGGCGGTCAGCGGCATCGCCTTCAGCTTCGAGGGAGGCAGCTTCAGCAGCGGCACCCGCTTGCCGACCATGAACTCGGCGCGCAGGGTGGCCAGCCAGGTGGCCTCGGTCTGCTGGATCAGCGCCTGGGTCTCGGACGAGGGGCCCAGCTCGTTGGCCTGGCGGGCCGCGGCGAGCGCCTCGCGGTACTCGCCCGCCGCCAGCGCGGTGCGCGCCTGCTCCATCGTCTGGGCGAGCGAGGCGCCTTCCACGATCGCGGGGGTCTCGAACATCGAGGCCATCTCGATGTCGAGGGCGCCATCGAGGTTCTCGACCGTCACCGCCTCGAGCCGGTGCAGCGCGTACAGCCGCTGGTACAGGAAGAAGTCGGTGGCGTGCAGCGCCAGCACCAGCTCGTCGATGGTGTGGCCGCCTTCGATCAGCGCGCACAGCTTCTCGTCGAGCGAGCCGGCGGCGGGCTCCTCGGCCAGGCGGGCTCGGTGGAGCTTGAGCGTGCAGCTGCCGCGGGGAAACACCGACCGGATCGCGTCCCACACCGTCTCGCGGAACTCGCCTTCCTTGTGGATCTCGCTGAGCGGGATCTTCAGCTCGAGCCCCTGCGGAATGTCGGGCTTCTTCTCGGCCTCGAACGCGAAGGTCCCGGTCGTCCACTGGTAGGCCTCGAGCAGCGTCTCGCGCATCTTCAGCGACAGCGCGTTGCGCACCTGGTCCTCGGACACCGCGCCGATCATCACCAGGATCTGGCCGAGGAAGACCTTGGTCTCGCGCTGGGTGACGTAGGCGCGGTTGAACTGGTCCTCGGTGATCTTGCCCAGGTTGATCAGGAACTGGCCGAGGTACTCGCGGGGCTCGTTCGAGCTGGCGTTGATCGCCTCGCCGTTGACCAGGATCACCTGTTTTCGGACCACGTCGCGCTGGAGGCTCAAGACCCCGCTGGCATTCTTGCTGCCCAGGTAGACGACCAGGTCTTTGAGGGGCATCGTCGCGAAGTCACCGAACAGGCCTCTCATGGTCGAAAACCAGTTGAGACGAAATGCGCGTCGAGATCTACACGAAACCCGATTGTCCCCTCTGTGACGAGGGGAAGGAGCGGGTCGAGAGCGCCCAGGACGAGCTGGGCTTCGAGCTGGTCTGCCACA
This sequence comes from Myxococcaceae bacterium, assembly GCA_018262385.1. Lineage (GTDB taxonomy): Bacteria > Myxococcota > Myxococcia > Myxococcales > Myxococcaceae > JAGSPQ01. Next base: position 10,738 of record JAGSPQ010000130.1, read on the forward strand.
ACATCCTCACCGACGAGGGCTGGCACGCCCAGTTCCGCTACTTCGTCCCGGTGGTGTTCATCGACGGGGTGCGGGCGCTGCAGCTGCGATTTACGTCGGAGGAGCTGGCGGCCGCGTTAAAAGCGGCTTCAAGATGAGCGACGACTTTCCCGCGTTTCGCACCGTGCCCCGCACCGGGGTGATCTTCGTCACCACCGAAGCGACCAAGCTGGGGTTCTCTCCCCGGGATCCCGACTGGTGCAACCTCGGGCAGGGCCAGCCGGAGACGGGCGAGCTGCCCGGCGCGCCCAGGCGGGTGCAGCAGATCGAGATCGACGTCGACGATCAGGAGTACGCCCCGGTCGCCGGGCTGTGGGAGCTGCGCGAGCAGATCGCCGGCTTCTACAACCGCACCTACCGCAAGGGCCTGAAGTCGCAGTACTCGGCCGAGAACGTCAGCCTCTCGGGCGGCGGGCGGGCCTCGCTGACCCGGGCGGCGGCGGCGCTGGGGCACATCAACCTCGGCCACTTTCTTCCCGACTACACCGCCTACGAAGAGCTGCTCGACGTCTTCAAGGCGTTCACCGCGATCCCGATCCTGCTCGAGGGAGAGCGCGGCTACGCGTTCAGCGCCGATGATCTGAAGCGCGAGATCCAGGGCCGGGGCCTGGGGGCGCTGCTGCTGTCGAACCCCTGCAACCCGACCGGCAAGGCGCTCCAGGGCGAAGAGCTGCAGCAGTGGGTCGGGATGTCGCGCGCGCTCGAGTGCTCGCTGCTGGTCGACGAGTTCTACAGCCACTACCTGTGGAACGCGCCCCCGGGCCGGCTGCCGGTCGAGAGCGCGGCCCGCTACGTCGAGGACGTGAACCGCGACCCGGTGGTGATCTTCGACGGGCTGACCAAGAACTGGCGCTACCCGGGCTGGCGGGTGACCTGGACGGTGGCGCCCCGGCCGGTGATCGACGCGGTCGCCTCGGCGGGCAGCTTCCTCGACGGCGGTGGCGGCAAGCCGATTCAGCGGGCGGCGATTCCGCTGCTCGAGGAGGCGAACGTGATCGCCGAGACGAACGCGATCCAGGCGGCGTTTCGCGAGAAGCGCGACCTGATGGTGGCCGGCCTGTCGAAGCTGGGGGTGCGGATGGATCGCCAGCCCGACGGGACCTTCTATGTCTGGGGAAACGTCTCCCACCTGCCTCCCCCGCTGAACGAGGGGATGGGGTTCTTCCGCGCCGCGCTGGAGAAGAAGGTGATCGTGGTGCCCGGCGAGTTCTTCGACGTCAACCCGGGCAAGCGCCGCAGCTCGCGCAGCTCGCGCTTTCGTCAGTACGTGCGGTTCAGCTTCGGCCCCTCGCGCGCCAACCTCGAGCTGGCGCTCAAGCGGCTGGCCGAGACGATCAAAGACGCGTCGGCGAAAGCTTGAGCCCGGCCGCGCTCAGACGTGGCGCCGCAGGATGGTGACCACCACCTCGGCGCCGGGGAACAGCGGCAGCTCGATCAGCGCGGTGTAGCCCAGCGGGAGCACCTGGCGGATCCGCGAGGCGGTGGCGATCGGGTGATCGCCGCTGCCAAGGATCACCTTGAGGCGGCGGCCTTCGATCTCGATCTCCAGCTCGGAGCGCACCGAGAGGCTGCGCGCCGCGCGTCCCTCGATGATGAACTTGTTCTTCCCCGCCCACCGCACCCGCTGGCCGGGGTCGGTGCAGGTGAAGCCGACCTCGGGGCTGCCGCCGCGGTGGGGAGTGCGGAAGAGGTCGACGATCAGCACGGCCGAGGTGCTGCCTTCCGGAGTCGCCGCCTCGTAGCCGGGAGGCAGGCAGCGGACGATCTCGTCGAAGAAGTCCTCCTTCCCCATTCCCTTGTGGAAGGCGGCGGTGACGAAGTTGCCGTCGATCTTCATCGCCAGGAAGGCGTCGAACGGGCCGTCGTCCGAGAGGAAGCCGTTCATCGTCAGCATCCCCTCGGCCCCGAACATCACCTCCAGGCGGGGGTCGGCGCTGATCAGGTCGATCCGCGCCCCATCCGGGCGGCCAAAGTAGAAGGGGTCGGTCGGCTGGTTGCTGGGGTCGAGCTGGGCGGCGAGCATGCCTACATTGTCGCCGATGATGCGACATTGTTGCTCCTACACCCACCAATCCCGTTTACAGTTCAGCAGTTTCAGTCGGTTACGCGGCGATGCGGGTCGAATCGGAGTTCTTCCAGAAGGTGACCACCGCTCCGTCGACCTCCGCCCGGTACCCGAACGGGCAGCGGCTGGCGACGGCGGCGGCGGTGTCGATCGCGCTGGTGCCCTGATCGAGGTTGAGGGTCGAGCGGCGCGCGTCCACCAACAGGGTGACGAAGCAGCGGGATCGGGTGGCCCCGAGGAACTCGACCTGGTTGGCGTCGAGCATCTTCACCCGCTGGCCCAGGTCGGTGGTCAGCACCTGGACGCGGGGACGGCGGGCGGCGGGGATCACCGTCTCGGTGAAGCTCAGCTCGGTGCCGGCCTGGTTGGAGTGGGCGTCGACGAAGATCCCGCGGGGCAGGGCGCGGGTGAGCGCCCGCAGCGCGTCGGGGGCCCGGCTGCCGAGGGCGAGCGGGACCTCGGTCTCGTCCTCTCCCGCCCGGAAGTGGAGCGTGGTGCCGAGGGGAAAGACGTGCTCGACCCGGCCGGTGAGGAAGAACCGATCGCGGGAACGGGGGGCGATCTGAAGGCTCGCATCGTCACACCACAGTCCGAAGCGGGGAGCGGCCGGACGAAACGGCAAAATCTCGAGCGACATGGCCCGCGGTGTACACGTTTGTGCGAGTTGATTCGAGCCCCCCACCCGAATTGACGTGATTTCGGGTGGTTGGCGGTAGCCCGGGCTAGCGGCCTTCGACGAAGAACAGCACCACCGCGGTGATCGCAGCCGCGCCGGCCACCCCGTAGGCGACGTTGGCCCCCAGCGCCATGCTGTTGGCTTTGCTCACCAGCGCGTCGGCCTGGGCGCGGGTGCGGGAGGCGTCGGCCCGGTGCAGCTCGCTCGACGCTCCGCCTGCCATCACTCCCAGGCCTGCCCCGACTCCTCCCGCGACCACCGCCCCACCGGCGGCGACCCAGGTGAACACCCGCGTGCCCCCGGCCTTCGCCGGCGCCTTCTTCGCCACGATGCTCTCGGGCGGGGTGGTGGAGGCAGCCGGGGTGGGGGTGGGCTCGGTGATCGACGCATTGCCCGGCTGCTTCAGCCCGTCGTCCTTCTTCGGGGCGTCGGCGACCGGAGGCGTGCCCGCGGGCGCGAGGTTGATCGTCACTTCCTGCGACCGCACCGCGGACATGGTGAACGAGCGCTCGACGGTGGTGAAGCCCTCGGCGCGCGCGACCAGCTTGTGCGGCCCCGGGCTGAGCTCGGTGGACGCCGGCGAGACGCCGAGATCCTTGCCGTCGATCTCGATCGTCGCGGTGGCCGGGTCGGCGAAGACCAGCACCTGCTGCAGTCCGCGATCTTTGAGCTTCCGCTCGAGGTTGGCGATCGAGTCCCCGACTGCCACCTTGTCCGACGCGTCGGGCAGCGCGCGCAGGTAGTCGCGGTAGGCCCGCAGCGCCTTGCCGGTCTCGCCCTTGCCGGTCTCGCCCAACAGCTCGTAGCACTTGCCGATGTTGAACAAGATCACCGGGTGGGGCCGGGCGACGTACGCCTCTTCGAACTTCTTCACCGCGTCGCCGTACTTGCCCAGGTCGTAGAGCTTCTTGCCGGTGTTGAAGAGCTCTTTGGCCTTGGCGGGATCCGGGGCCTTGGCGGGCGGCGGGGCGGCGGAAACTGCGACCGACACTGCGAGCAAGAGCGAAAACATGCGCGTCAATCTGGCAGATCTTTGAGCTCTTTCACATCGCCGTAGGGGTCGTTCTTCAGCGGCTTGGGCACCGGCTTGGTGCCGACCGGCCTGGTGGGCCGCGGCTCCTTCTGGTCCTTCGGCGGGTCCTTCGGCGGATCCTTCGGCGACTCTTTGGGCGCCTGCTTGGCAGGCTCCTTCTCGAGCTGGATCTCGAGCCCGGTGTCCTCTTCGAACCGGATCTTCTTCGACGCCGGCTTGAACCCGGCGAGGACGAAGCGGTACTCGCCCACCTGGCCCTTCTCCCGGGTGACCGCGAAGGGCGTGGTGCCGATCATCACGTCCCCGTCGAACACCTCGGCGTGATCCGGCACCGACTTGAAGCTGAACTTCACGTTCTTCACTGCCGGCACGTCCTTCTTCTCGTCGAGCTTCTCCAGCGGAGTGATCGGCGGAGGAGGAACCAGCTCGACCTGCGGGCGCGAGTCGGAGCCCCGGCTGAAGAACACCACCCCCCCCGCGGTGAGCACCGCGATCAGCACCAGCCCGGCGATCAGCGGCAGGCGGCTGGGCTTGATCCCCGCGGCGGCGTAGTCCGGCTCGGACGAGCCCTCGACCGGGTCGGC
>JAGSPQ010000131.1 GCA_018262385.1 Myxococcaceae bacterium
TGGAAGTTCGGGGTGTGGATTCCGGCCTGGCGCACCACCTTCTTCGCCAGCGCCTTGTCGAGGGCGAGCGCGAGGGTGGCGGGATCCGAGCCGGTGTAGGGGATGTCGAGCAGCTCGAGCAGCGCGGGCACCTGGCTCTCGCGGTTCCGGCCGCGGAAGCCTTCGGCGATGTTGAAGACGATGTCGACCGGGTTGGCGGCGAGCTCGGCGGGCAGCTCGGGGGTGGCCTCGAGATCGATCACCTCGTGGCCCCACGACGAGATCGACTCGCGGATCGCCTGGAGGGTGCTGGGCGAGTCGTACTCGGCGTGCGAGTCCTCGGAGGCGTCGAAGGTGGGCTTGATCCGCTTGACGTTGAAGGTGAAGCCGACCTTCAGCGGCCCCTTGCGGGTGGGCTTGCCCTTGCTGCGGGTCGAGTCCTTGATCTTGTGGCGCCGGGCGGCGGACGCGATCACCGCGCCGATCACCGCGTCGAAGTGGAGCCCTTCGAGCTCGCCGGCGGCGAAGATCCCCGCGCCCGGCTCGAGCGAGGGCAGCGCGTTGATCTCGAGGAAGTACGGGACGCCGGCGTCCGAGAGGCGAAAGTCGATCCGGCCCAGGTCGCGGCAGTCGAGCACGCCGAAGATCTTCTGCGCCGACTGGCGAACCTTCTCGCTCATCTCGGGGGTGATCTTGGCCGGCGCGCGGACGGTGACCGCCTTCTCGTACCGGGTCTTCAGCTCGTAGTCGTAGATCTCCCACTTGCGGGGCGCCTGCTTGGGGTCGACCACGTACTCGACCGGCGAGAGCACTCCGCCGAAGTCGTTGTCGACCATCTGGAGGAACGGGACGGTGAGATCGCGGCCGAGGATGTACTCCTCGACCAGCACTCCGGAAGGGTAGCGCTCGAGCGCGGTCGCGACCTTGGCCTTGAGCGAGTCGACGTTCTCGGCGATCGAGTCCTGGGTGATCCCCTTCGAAGAGCCTTCGAAGTTGGGCTTCACGATCACCGGGAAGTGGAGGTTGTCGGGGTGGAGATCCGCCAGCTTCTCGACGAACTGCCAGCCGGGGGTGCGGATCCCGTGCTCGCGCAGGATCAGCTTGGTCAGCTGCTTGTCGAGGGTGATCGCGAGCGCGTAGGCGTCCGAGCCGGTGTAGGGGAAGCCGAGCTCGTCGAACAGCGCGGGGAAGAACGCCTCGCGGAAGCGGCCGCGGCGGCCCTCGGCGGTGTTGAAGATCAGATCAGGCGAGTAGGCCTCGAGGCGGGCGACGGTGCGGGACGCCGGCCCGGAGACCTCGAAGCGCTCGAGGCGGTGGCCGAGCCGCTCGATCGCGGCGGCGAGGGCGGAGACGGTCTGCTCGGTGTCGAACTCTGCTTCTTCTTCCGCGTCGGTCAGACGCAGGTTGTGGGTCAGCGCAATGCGCATGTGCTCGTCTCTCCTGGTTCGGCTCTGATCACTGCGCCCCCTCTCGGCGAAAAGCCCCGGGGCCGCTCGTCACACGGTGCTGCTTTGTTCCTCGGCGAAAAGCCTCGGGGCCGCTCGTCACTCTTACTCGGTTCGGCCGTCGGGTGGACGCTCCAACATCGCTCGTCCGGTGGCGCGGGCTTCACGCTGCGGAGACGCGAGCAGGCCTTCGCCCGAGACCACCTTGCCGTCGGTGACCTGGGTGTTGGCCCACAGATCGCCCAGCCGCAACCCGAGCGGGTCGCGGATCACCTTCACCACCTCGAGCGTGCCGAGCACCACGCAGCCGGCGATGAACGCGCGCAGGCCGAGCTCGGGCATCATCCCGAGGATGATCACCAGCCCGAAGGGCGAGTTGCGCAGCACGCTGTCGCGGTGGCGGGCGCCTTGCCGGGTCGGCAGGTAGACGACCTTCACCCCGAACAGCTTCTTGCCCAGGCTCTGCCCCTGGAGCATGCCGTCGGCGAACAGCAGGTAGAGCAGCGCGACCACCACGCCGGCCGGCCCGGTGCTGAGGTAGAGCACCCAGGCGATCAACAGGTCGACCGCCCGCGCGCCGCCGCGCAGGATCAGCGAAGCCTTCGGATAGGGAGAGCCTTCTGACTCGCCGACCACCCTCAACGATTTCCGAAAGCTGCTCACGTGTCGTCTTCCTCGGCTTCGCCTTCACCTGCCAGCTGGGCCAACCTTTCCCAGGCACTTACCGCAGGTGGCATCTTGGCCCGGTCACCGGCCAGTTGGCGAAGCCGAACCTCGGCCACCTCGAGCGAACGGCCCCGCTCGGAGGGATCTTCTTCCGATTTAGTAACGGCCGGGCCCTCGCGGGTAAAGAAGACGAACGCCATCGAGGGGCGCTTGGAGGACTCGCGCATCGCGAACTGGATCCCGTCCAGCTTCCAGCCCTTCGCCGTCCACTCGTTGAGCGTCCGCTCGATCGCCGCCTCGTCGACGGTCGACAGCTCGAGCACCTTGTAGAGCAGCGGCCGGGGCGCGGCGGGAAGGGCTTTCTTCTTTCGCTTCCCGCTCACCACCAGACCCGGCTGTACGGACGATCCAGCTCGGGATCCCGGTAGTAGTAGTTGAAGGCGGTGGCGGGAACCGGGGCGTTGACGGTGTCCGCCCAGAGCAGCGAGACGATCACCTTGGTGCCGGCCGCGCCCACGCCGGCGAGCACGTAGGGAATCGCGCTCTTGAAGGCGCCGATCCCCTGCGAGGCAAAGAATCCGCCTGGGACCAACAGCTCGGAGATGATCCACACCGCCAGGCCCACCCCGGCTCCGAAGAAGTCGGCCCGAAGGATTTGAGCGCTGCTGGGGTGAAACTTCAGCCCCGCGATCGCCAGCGCGGTCGCGCCGATCGCCGGCATGATCATGATCGCGTCGAACCCCCCGCGCAGATCGACGTTGCCGCCGGTGCTGGCGACGATTCCGAGGATCAGCGCGGTGTAGATCGCCGCCCATGCCGCGCCGCTGGTGATCAGCAGCCCCTTGTTCATCGGCATGTCTCCACCGCCGACGATCGCGGTGATCCAGGCGCCCCCGAGCGCGCCGATCAGGCCGGTGTAGGAAATGGCAGTCGCGTCGGTGGTGATCGCGTTGGCCATTCCGATCCCGAAGAGCGCGCCGACCAGCGAGTTGACGATTCCGAACGTCGCGGTGTTGACGCTCATCCAGTTGTAGAACTGCCAGAACGCCGCGGTCGCGAAGCCGACTCCGGCGCCGACCAACCCCCCGACGAGGTAGGCGACCCGCGCATCCGGCCCGGTGGGGTCGTAGCAGGAAGAAGGAAGGGGGCAGGAAGGGGCCAGGCTCTTCTCGTTCACGTGGCGGGCGATGCGGGGCACCATCTGGGTGGCCAGCAGGCCAGCGCTGCCCATGATCGTGTGGTGCGCCAGGAACACAACGCTGCCTGGACCGGAGAGGAACGAGCCCTCGCGCGGGTGGCCGCCGAGCATCGCGCTGGGCGGCTGCTGAATCGAAGCGGGGTCGAGGTTCGGATCGATCGGCACCTGGGGCTCGAGCGACTGCGGCTTGGCCGGGACGTCGGCGGGCGGAGGCGGCGCTGGCGCAGGAGGCTGCGGCGGCTCGACGATCGGCTCGGGCGGCGGCACCGGGGGGGGAGGGGTCGCGACCGGCGGGCCCGCATCGGGCTGCCCGTCTGAAGGAACCGGGACGACGATGATCCGCGGATCCTCGTTGGGAGGAGTCGTCTGGGCCAGGACAGCGGCGGGCACCAGGCCGACACACAGCAACAGCCAGACGGCACGAAGCATGGGGCGAAGATTAGGAGATTCCCGGCGCGAGGGCGTCCCTTTCGCGTATTGAAACGCCATGGCGATCGAAATCTACGGCGGGATGACTCCCCGGGTGCACCCGCTGGCGTTCGTGCATTCGTCCGCGCAGCTGCTGGGCGACGTGGCGATCGGCGAAGAGGCGTCGGTGTGGCCGACCGCGGTGCTGCGCGGCGACAACGGCTGGATCCGCTTCGGGGCGCGCACCAACTTCCAGGACGGCGGGATCGCGCACGGCACGATCGGGACCTCCAACACCACCGTCGGCGAAGAGTGCACCATCGGCCACCGCGCGATCCTCCACGGCTGCACGGTGGGAAGTCACTGCCTGGTCGGGATGGGGTCGATCCTGCTCGACAACGTCGAGATCGGAGATTGGTGCTTCATCGCCGCCGGCTCGCTGATCACCCCGAACAAGAAGTTCGAGACCGGCAGCTTCATCATGGGCTCGCCGGCCAAACGGGTGCGCGACATCAAGGACAGCGAGCGGGAGTGGATCAAGCACTCGTGTGGCGTCTACCTCGAGCTCACCCGCGCCTACCGGAAAGCCGGGTAGACCGAGAGCCGCTCGCGGAAGCGGATCGACAGAAACGCGCTCGCCTCACCCAGCGCCCGCAGGATTTCTTCGGCCTCGGCGCGGTAGGTGCCGATCTTCTCCGCGGTCCAGTGGGGCGGCGGCGGGGCGAGGTTGGTGATCCGATCCGCCAGCTTCACCATCGCCACCTCGGGGGGCTGGCGGCGAATCCGGCGCAGGCTGTCGGCCATCCGCTCGGCCTTGGGCAGCGTGGCGTCCTTGCTCAGCGCGAGCACGCCCTGCGTCACCTGCGGCCCGAACTCCTGCTCGACCGCGGCGCGCGGGGTCTGGGTGTCCTCGAGCACGTCGTGCAGCAGCGCGCAGCAGATCGCCAGATCGCCGTCGCGGCCGGGCTCGGCGTGGAGCGCGCGGATCAGCTCCATGCAGACGCTGGTGACGTGCACCACGTACGGCAGCCCGGTCGGGGTCTGCTGATCGCCGTGCGCGCGGGCAGCGAAGCTCAGGGTCCGCACGTACAGGTCCGGGGAGAAGCTCATCGCGAGGACTCCGGCAGCGGGGGCAGGCTCTTCTTGTCGGCGTCTTCCCGGTAGACGTCGGCCAGCGCGCGGGCCCGCTCGACCTCGTCCCGGGCGGCGTCGAGCGCGATCACCTTGTCGAACTGCTCGACCTGCTGGCGCAGCGCCGAGCTGACGACCAGGCCGGTGGCGAGCCGGGCGCGGGCCGACTGGCGCTCGGACTTCAGCTCGGCGACCCGGCTGGCGGTGTCGGCCGCCGCCTCGAGCAGCAGCTGGGCGTCTTCGTTCGCCGAGACCAGCGCCTTCTCGGACTGCTCGCGCAAGCCCTCGGCTTCCTCGAGATCGCGCCGCAGCGTCTTGCTCGCCCGGGCATCGGCCTTCTCTTCGGCGATGCGCACCCGGCCGGCGAGATCCTTCGAGCGCCGGTCGTACTTCTCGACGTCGCGGGTCAGGTCTCCCCGCAGGGCGAGCAGGGTCGCGGCGGACTTGCGGACCTCGGCCCCCTGCCGCTCGAGCGACTCGATGAAGCCGTCGTAGACGGCGAGCGGATCCTTCGGCTCGGGGGTCTTCTTCTTCTTCTTGAAAAAGCCGAACACGACGGGGGAAAGCGTAACGCGAAACCTCACCCGAAGGGCTTGCACAACAACCGCAGCCGCTCGACCGCCGCCTTCACCGAGGCCGAAGGAGCGTCGAGCACCTCGAGGTACTTCGGCACCGGCACCCCGTAGAGCCCCAGCAGGTGGCCGAGCAGGGTCACGCTCTCCGCGCCGCGGGTGTCGACCGAGGCGAGCGAGGCGGCCTCGGCGACGGCGTCGAGGATGTCGGCCAGCCGCTGGGCCAGCGGCCCCTCGGGAGCGGTGCCCGAACCGGGAAGCGGAAAGAGCGCGTCGAACTGCCCGTCGGCGCGGGCGGGCGCGATGGCCGGACGCCCACCGGCGATCTGCTCGAGCGCCTCGAGGTGCGGCAGCAGCCCCTCGAGCGCGCCGGTAGTGGCGGGAACTTCTGCCGGCAGCAGGGTGCGCCAGGTCGAGTCGAACTCGGTGCGGGCGACCCCGATCTCGGCGTCCGACAGGTGGTGGTAGAAGGCGCGGCCGCCGACGGTGCGCTGCTCGACCACCAGCGACTTGAGGTCGGGGTTCTCTTCGCCCAGCGAGATGAACGAGAGCGAGATGTCGAGCCCTTCGAACGGCTTGCGGGTCTTGCGCACCAGCTCGAGATCCACCGCGTCTTCGCCGTCGGTCACCAGCACCACCGTCGCGCGCGACAGGTACGGATCCTTGCCCTGGGCGTTGCGAATCGACTCGAACGACGACATCAGCGCGAGCGAGATGTCGGTCTGGCCTTCGGCCGGCGAGTGGCGGAACAGCTTCTCGATCTGCCGGGTCGCCTCGGGCCCGCTGTCGATCCGGGCCAGCTCGGTGGGCGAGTCGTTGAAGAACGAGAAGTAGAGCGGATCGAAGGGGACGCCCTGGCGCGCCTTCACCCGCAGCGCGTTGAGCTCGGCGATCAGGATCGCGTCCCGAAACCGCGAGCGGGGGCCGTGCATCGAGCCCGAGGCGTCGAGCACGTAGACGCGCACCGCGGTCTTCTTGATCCGCTTCGACTGCTGCGGCGGCTCTTCCTCCAGGTAGGCGCGCACCGTCTGCCGGCTCGAGGCGAGGTCGTAGAGCAGCATGCTCGGGCTCTGGATGACGAAGTTGTGGAGCTCGTCGAGGCTGTTGGTGAACTCGTAGCTCATCCGCTGGGTCGGGTAGCTGACCCGCCGCTGCACCGGCTTCGTCTCGGTCAGCTCGGCCTCGACCAATTCTTCGGTGAGGGTGTCCTCGACGTCGAAGAAGCGCGCGCAGCCCGAGGCCAGCTCGAGCGCCTCGAGCTTCTCTTCGTCGAGGTCGAAGGCGAGCTGGGCGAGCACGTCGCCGGCCGCGTCGGTGCCCGGCTTGCCGCCGGCGGGGGCCTGGTCGAGCTTCTCGACTCCCTCGGCGGCGCGGCCCGGCTCTTTCCAGCCCAGCTGCTGCTTGAGGCGCGACTGCTCGACCAGCGGCTTCAGCTCGGTCGCCGAAGGAAGCATCGCCCCGACGGCGTCGCGCGCGACCTGCGCCAGCTCGTGGTCCCCTGCTTCGATCGCCCGCTCGTAGAGCGCCTTGAGCGATCGGTAGGCGGTGCGCGGGTCCTTTCGGGCGGTGTGCCGCACGTGCCGCACCAGGTCGTGCAGCGAGCGCACCACCGGCGAGGCCCGCACCCGCTCGCGCGCGGCGGCGACCTCCATCCGCGCCTGGCGCAGCCGATCGCGATCGCCCATCGAGCCGGCGCTGGCCCGCAGCAGCAGCTCGTGCGCCAGATCCAGATCGCGGCGCTTCTGCCCGACGTCGTTGACGTTGGCCTGGGCGCGCCTGGCCCAGAACTCGGCGACCGCCAGCCGCGCGCTGGCGGGCGGACGGGGGTCGCGCGCGGGGCGGGCGAAGAGCTCGAACCCCTCGCCCTTCGGATCCGACTCGGCGGCGGTGCGGGCGAACAGATCGGCCACCTTCACCGCCCGGGCCAGGCGCACGAAGTCGGCGTCCAGCGCAGTCACCAGCCCCGGGGGCAGCGCCAGGGTGGCGAGCAGCCGTTCGGCCCGGCGCACGGCCAGCTCGAACTCGACCAGCGCGGCCTGGGCGCGATCGGCCAGCCCTTCCGACAGCGAGCCCAGCTTGCCTTTGAGCTTCCCCAGCTCGCGCAACAGCTTCGCGTCGGCGGCGGTGTGGACGCCGGCCCGATCGAAGTCCCGGTCGAGCTCGCGCAGCACGTCGAGCTTCTCGCCCCCGTCATCGCGGTCGAAGATCGCCCGGGCGCGATCGAAGAGGCCCTGCTCGAGACCCTTTCCCGCCTTCACGGCGTCGAGCCGTTCGCGGATCCGGTTGAGCTGGGGACCAAGCATCTAGCGCCTCGCTGCGTCGGTGCTCACCCGTGGGCCTTTGCCGCGC
>JAGSPQ010000899.1 GCA_018262385.1 Myxococcaceae bacterium
GAAGCGGCTGCTGGAGGAGCTGTCGCAGAACCAGGACGACGGGGGGTTCTTCGCCTACTGGCCGGGGAGCACGGGCGACGTGGCGCTCACCGCCCAGGGGGTGGAGTTCATGACGGCGGCGAAGAAGCTGGGGCTGCCGGTGGACGAGAAGGTGCGGACGCGGGCGGTGGACGCGCTGAAGAAGGTGCTGCGCAGCGACTTCAACCGGTACTACTCCTCGTACCGCTGGAACCAGCAGGTGGCGGCGATCCGCGCGCTGGCGCGGGCCAACTCGCTCGACGAGCACTACCTGATCGAGCTGTACCAGCGGCGGCGGGACCTCGACTCGACCAGCCGGGCGGACCTGGCGGTGGCGATGGCCGAGCGGTCGAACGTGTTCGCGACGAACCTGACCGAGCTGAAGGGTGAGCTGTGGGACGCGGTGCTGTTCAAGCTGGTGAAGGGGGTGAAGGTCTACGACGGGATCCGCGGCGATCGCTCGAGCTGGGACGGGTACTACCTCGGCTCGTCGACCTCTTCGCTGGCGGCGGTGCTGGAGGCGCTGCTGCGCGTCGATCCGACCGACGAGCGGCTGGCGCTGCTGCGCGACGGGCTGGTGGCGAAGGGCAGCTCGCGGTGGGGGTTCGGCTCGACCCACGACAACCGGCGGGCGATCGTGGCGCTGGGGCTGTACATGGAGAGCGCGCGGCTCGACTCGCCGCGGCTGACGGTGTCGATCCCGGGAGCGCCGAACGCGGTGCTCGACGACCGGCAGAAGGCGGCGAAGCGGAGCCTGGCGACGGACCAGGCGCAGCTGGTGACGGTGACCGGAGGGCCGGTCGGGGTGCGGGTGGCGTACAGCTACCTGCCCGAGGCGCCGGGCGAGCGGGTGATCGCGAAGAACGACGGGCTGATCGTCAGCCGCGGGTTGACCTGGCTGCACCCGGACAACTCGGCGCCGACGAATCACGACGACGCGGCGGGGAAGACGCTCGCGGTCGGGCTGGGCGACGTGCTCGAGGTGCACGCGCAGCTGGTGAATGATCAGAAGCGGAATCATGTGGCGCTGGTGGTGCCGTTCGCGGCGGGGCTGGAGCCGCTGAACCCGGCGCTGGCGACCAGTGGCTCGGATGCGCAGCCGTCGCGCTCCGACTCGATCGCGCCGACGTTCGTGCAGCGACTGGACAACGAGGTCCGGTACTACTTCAACGAGCTGCCGGCGGGGACGTTCGGCTTCCACTTCCGGGTGCGGGCGTCGTCGGAAGGCAGCTTCGTCCACCCTGCCCCGTACGCCGAGATGATGTACCGCGAGTCGGTGCGCGGGCGCGGCCAGGGGATGCGGATCTCGGTCAACGGGACCCGGGAGAAGTAAGTGGCGCGGAGGGGAACAACCGCTGCGAACTCGGGCGGTGCGGGAGCCGACCCCGTTCATCCCGAGAGCAGTCGAGGGACGGGCAGCCCGAAAGGCGGGACGGAACAAGCACTCAGAACCGAAGCCCACTCCGTTCATCCCGAGAGCAGTCGAGGGACGAAGAGGCGGTTGCTGAAGGCGCTGCTGGCCCTCGCAGTCCTCACCGGGCTCTCCGCCGCGTACCACCACGCGCTGAACCCGAACCTCATCACCCACTCCCCGTCGCACCTGCTGCTCGATCGCCGGGGCCGGTACCTCGGCGAAGTCCCGTCCTCGAACGACGCGCTGGGCTACTGGCCGCTGCCGGCGGTGCTGCCTCAGAAGATCGCAATCGCAACCATCGAGACGGAAGACAGACATTTCCACGATCACGCCGGAGTCCACCTCCCCTCGATCGTCCGGGCAGTCCTCCAGAACCTGCGCAACTTCCGAGTGGTGAGCGGAGCCTCGACCCTGCCGATGCAGGTCGCGCGCATGCAGCACCCGGCCTCGCGTTCCCTCTGGGCGAAAGCGCGGGAAGCGGGCGAGGCGTTGCTGCTGATCCGCACCCACGGGCACGACGTGGTGCTGCGCCAGTACCTCACCCTCGCCCCCTACGGAAACCGGGCGCACGGGGTGGTCCGCGCCGCGCGCCTCTACTTCGACAAGCCTGCCGAAGATCTCTCGTGGCAGCAGGCGGCGTTCCTGGCGGCCCTGCCCCAGCAGCCGGGCCGGATGAGCCCGTGGACGGACGAGGGCCGCGAGCGGGCGCTGAAGCGTTCGCGGCGAATCCTCCAGAACCTGCGCGATCGCGGAGTGATCACCCCCGAGGAATACCGCCAGGCGACGATCTCGAACCTGGGGCTGGTGCCGCGGCCGGCGCGCAAGCCCGAGGCGATGCACGCGGTGCTGGCGTGGAGCCGGGAGCTGCGCAAGCCGGGAGCGCCGCTGATCGCGACCGCGACGCTCGACCTCGACCTGCAGAAGATCGCCGCGCGGGCGGTGCGGGAGAACCTGCGCCGGCTGCACTGGCTGAACGCGACCAACTCGGCGGCGGTGGTCACCGACGTCACCACCGGAGAGATCCTCGCGTACGTGGGCTCGGCCGACTACTTCGACGAAGACGCGAAGGGAGCGATCGACTTCCTGCAGACGAAGCGCTCGCCCGGCTCGACGCTGAAGCCGTTCATCTACGCGCTGGCGCTCGAGAAAGGCTCGCACACCGCGGCGAGCGAGCTGCCGGACGTGCCGACCGAGTTCCCGACGCTGTCCGGCGGGGCCTACGTGCCGGAGAACATGACCCACACGTTCCTCGGGCCGATGCTGCTGCGGCAGGCGCTGGGGAACTCGCGGAACATCCCGGCGCTGAACCTGCTGTCCGAGGTCGGGGTCGAGCACACGCTGGAGCTCCTCGAGCGCGGAGGCGTCCGCGGCGTCGACTGGTCGCCGGATCGCTACGGCCTCTCGCT
>JAGSPQ010000132.1 GCA_018262385.1 Myxococcaceae bacterium
GCCGCCAACCAGGCCAACGCCGACGGCCTGACCGACACCTTCCAGAACATCGAGCGCGAGGCGCAGCGCCGGGCGGCGGAGCGCGCTACTTCTTCCCCCCCCGACCAGCCAGCCCTTCTCCAGCGCCTTGAGCACGGGGCGGGGGCGGGGGCAGTCGCGAACCCCGAGCTTCGAGAGACGAACGCCCAGCTGAGACGGAGAGCGTCTCCTTCGGACGACCGGCGTCAGTTCTTCCAGTTCGAGATCCCGCCCAGGTCGACGGCGTTGGCGTAGCCCGCGGTCTTGAGGATCTCGGTCGCCCGCGCGCTGCGCGCGCCGCTGCGGCAATAGACGACCACGTGCTGATCCTTCTTCGCGGGGAAGGCGGCCAGCTTCGACTCGAGCTCCTGCACCGGGATGTTGGTCGCGCCCTCGACGTGGCCCGCGGCGAACTCCTCGGGGGTGCGCACGTCGAGCAGCAGCGCTCCCTGCTTCTCGACCAGCGCGTGGGCCTGTTCGCTGGAGATCGAGCCGCTGGGGCGGAAGAAGAAGAACAGCAGGGCGCCCACCACGACGGCGGGCCCGAGGAAGCGTTGCAGTTTGGCCATGGGGGTCAGAGCCAGAATCGCGCCCCGAAGGTTCAAGGGGGGAAGTCCCCCGGCGCGAATCCTCTGCCGCGGCTTTCGGCTCTCACCGCCATGGAGGCAGCAATGACGACCCAGCAGGTGACCGAGCAGAACTTCGAGGCGACGGTGAAAGAAGGGATTGTGCTGCTCGACTTCTGGGCCTCGTGGTGTGCCCCGTGCCGGGCGTTCGCGCCGGTGTTCGAGGCGGCGGCGACGCGCCATCCGGACGCGGTCTTCGGCAAGGTGGACACCCAGAGTGAGCCGGGCCTGGCCGCCGCCTTTCAGATCCGCGCCATTCCGACGCTGATGGTGCTGCGCGACGGCGTGGTCCTTTTCTCCCAGGCCGGGGTCCTTCCCGCCGCCGCGCTCGACGAGCTGGTCGAGAAGGTCAAGGCGCTCGACATGAACGAGGTCCGCCAAAAGGTCGCGGAGCGCAGCAAGGGGACGCCCCAGGCGCAGCCCGCGGAATGAACCCAAACCCGGGCGGCGTGGCTCTCAGTCGTTAACATCCACCAGGAGTCCATCATGCGTCGTTCCGTCCTCCGGTTCGGTTTGAGTCTGTCTCTGCTGTTGGGCTCGGGCGCGTTCGCCGCCGATCCCGCTCCGTGCCCGTGCGGCAAGGGCAAGCCCGCCGCCTGCGAGGCCGGCTGTGTCTGCGAGGGCACCACCTGCCCGGCGCACGCCGGCCACGGGATGCGCGCCGGGATGCCGATGGGCGCCCAGAAGCACGTGATGCCGGTCTTCGACCCGAGCACCGTCACCACGATCAAGGGGCGGATCACCGAGATCGTCCGGGTGGAGCACGGGCGCAATTTCACCGGGGTGCACCTGAAGGTGAAGGCCGGCGACGAGACGCTGGTGGTCCACGCCGGCCCGTCGTTCTTCATCGACCCGAAGATGACCTTCGCGGTGAATGACGAGCTGGAGGCGACCGGCTCGCGGATCAAGCTCGACGAGGTCCCCACCCTGCTCGCCACCCAGCTCACCAAGGGCGGCAAGACGGTTCAGATCCGCACGCCCGACGGGAAGCCGCTGTTCAAGCACGGCCCGCCGCAGATGTAGCTTCAGCGCACCTCGAAGCTGGCGGCGGCCGAGGCCGGGGTCCACGCTCCGGCGACCTTCGCGCGGGCGGTGAAGCGGTACTGGGTCTTCGCCTGCGGGTAGAAGGTCTGCCGCCCGGCCGCGGGCGCGTAGGTGAAGTAGCTGCGCCAGCTGCCGCTGACCAGGTACTCGAGGGCGAACTCGTAGCCGGTCGCTCCGGTGACCGCGGCGCAGGACAACGTCACGCTCGCGGTCGACAGCACCGCCCCGCCGCTGGGCGAGAGCCCGGTCGGCGCGCCTGCCACCGGCGCGGGCGGCGGAGGAGGAGGGGGCGGCTGGGTCGGCGGAGGCGGCGGAGGCGGCGGAGCGATCGGCGGCACCGGCAGCGCCCCGGCCCAGGTCCCGACCTCGATCTGCGCCCAGTCGCTCCAGGCCCCGACGCCCTTGCTGTTCTGCGCCCGGGCGCGGAAGCGGTAGAGCCGGTTGAGCCAGTACGGGTAGATCTTCCGCGAGGGGACGGACTGGCTCCACGCGGTGTAGGTCGCCCACTTCGTCCCGGTCCACGACTCCATCTGGAACGTCCAGCCGGTCGCGTGCGGAATCGAGTCGGCCATCAGCACCAGGTACGACAGCTGGGTCTGGCCCGCCGGCCACAGGCCCTGCGGAGCCAGGGGCGTCACCGTCGGTGCGGGCACCGGAGTGCGATCGACCACCAGCGGCGCGCCGCTGACCACCTGCATCGTGTTGCGATCGAGCCCGATTCCGCACAGCACCCGCTCGGCCCACTGCTTGGCCGCCGGGAAGGTCCAGCCGCCGAACTTCTCGGTCGACCACGAAGCGAGCGAGGTCTTGTCGTTGTACTGCGCGTACCAGAGCGGGACCTCGGCGAACCGGGGGGTGTTGGCGAGGTACGACTTCCAGAAGCCGGGCCCGGTGTAGATCCCGCAGCCCACTCCCGCCGGCGCCTGGGCGCGGCAGGCGTCGACCACCTGCTGGCTGAGCGCGATCAACTGGTCGGCGGTGCGGCCCGCCGGCTTCTCTTCGATGTCCAGCCACAGCCGGCCGATCGGAAAACCGGTGACCCGGCCGAGCGCCTTGCGCACCTGCTCGCCCATGTCCTGGTCCCAGTAGAGGTAGACGTAGGCGTCGACGGTCATCCCCCGGGCGACCGCCATCCGCAGCTGCTGCCGGGTCACCTCTTCGATCTGGGTCCCGGCCACCACGTGCCGCACGTTCGAGGTCCACAGGCAGTCCATCGAGTGCTGGGCGATCGGCCCTTCCCAGTGGGAGACGTCGACCGCGTAGACCGCGTGGTTCAGCGGATCGCCCTCGAAGCCCAGCTCGGCCTCGACCACCGCCGGTGGCTCGGCGAGGTCTTCGTAGATGTGCACCTCGGAACCGCAGCCGCCCAGCAACGTCACCCCGAGGACCCAGAGTCGTTTCATGCGGCGCACTGTGGGGCGCGCCGCAACCGTCGACAAACCACCGGCCGGCGACCGTCATCCCAGCGTGACAGTCGCTCCGCGCTCGCCCGGCTTCAGGCGCCCTCGAACCAGCGGGTGGCGGCGGTGAGCACTTCGGGCGGCACGGCGTGGCCGCCGTTGAACTCGAGGTAGTGCACCTCGTACCCCGACTGCTCGAGCCGGCGCACGATCACCCGGCTGCAGCGACGCACCGGAAGCACCGGGTCGCGCGAGCCGTGCGCGAGGAAGAAGCGGCTGGCGCCGTGCACCTCGCGCAGCGCGCTGAAGCCCGGCGTGAAGGCCAGCACGTGGGTGAACAGATCGCCGTTGGTGAGCGCGAGCGAGACCGCGTACGACGCGCCGTCGGCGAAGCCACCCACCGCGAGCCGGCGCGGGTCGATCGAGAACGAGCGGAAGCCGAGCTCGAGCGCCTGGTCGATCGACACCACGTCCGGCCCGTAGTCGTCGAGGATCACGTCCCACGTGCTCGCGGCGGACTCGGGGAGGAGCAGGATCGCGCCGAGCTCCTCCGCGCTGCGGGAGAAGAGGTCGAGCCCTTGCTGAGAGTCGCCACCCGCGCCGTGGAGGAACACCAGCAGCGGAGCGGCCCGCTCGGGATCGTACGACTGCGGCACCAGCATCCGCCCTCCGCGAGGGCCGGGCTTCAACCGGTGCACCCCCTTGCCGAAGGACCCGGACTCGGAAGGGAGGTGCGGGCGGGCAGTGAGGCGGCCCAGCCTCGACGCGCTGGTGACCTCGACGTTCGGTTCGGTTTGCATCGGCGGGCCTCTACGAGCAGCTAACGGCCCCGGTGCTTCACGGCATCGGTTGAGAGCGCGCGGAGGGCGCCCCCCGCATCGTCGGCCAGCCGTTCTCCCAGCGGATCCGATCGACGAGGACGTGCCGGCCCGGGGCCTGCCCGACTTTGCCGCCGAGCCACGAATGGTAGACGTGCACCCAGTCGCCGGAAGGTCCGATCAACACCGAGCCGTGGCCCGGACCGCCGAAGGAAGAGTTGCTCACCAGGATCGGAGCGGGAGCTTTGGTGAACGGCCCGGTGGGCGAA
Organism: Myxococcaceae bacterium; assembly: GCA_018262385.1. Lineage (GTDB taxonomy): Bacteria > Myxococcota > Myxococcia > Myxococcales > Myxococcaceae > JAGSPQ01. The sequence continues at coordinate 4,176 of JAGSPQ010000132.1, forward strand.
GTGCTGCGGGCGACTCCGACCGCGTAGGCGGTGCTCGCGTAGCCGTTGGCGCTGTAGAACAAATAGAAGAAGCCACCGTGCTCGACCATCCACGGGCCTTCGACCAGCCCTCCTTCCCAGGAGAGGGTGTTGGTCAGCACGGTGGTCGGCGCTCCGGTGAGCGACAGCCCGTCGGCCGCCAGCGGCTGGATCTTGATTGGAGTCGGGGCGCCCACTGCGTTCCCGTCGACCTTCCACAGCAGGTACTTCGCGCCGCCCGCGGCCTGGAAGAAGTGGGCGTCGATCACGCCGGGGTTGGGATCGTTGACCAGCGGCTGGCCCAGCGCGGTGTAGGGCCCGAGGATGTTGGTCGCCCAGGCCGCTCCGACGGCGAAGGCGCCGTTGGTGTGGCGCGCGCTGAAGTAGGCGACGAAGCGGGCGCCGACTTTGTGGAGCTCGGGCGCCCAGAAGTCGCCGGTGGCCCAGGTGGGCCTGGTCGCGTTGGTGAAGATCGTCCCCCGCGCAGTCCAGTGCACCAGGTCCGGGGAGGAGCGGATCGGATAGCCGGGCCCACCGGAGGTGCAGGCCATGAAGTACTCGCTGCCTTCGCGCATCACGCCGGGGTCCGGGCAGTCGGTCGCGACGACCGGGTTGGCGTACAGCGCGCTGCACTGGGTGTGACGCAGCGAGATCGCGCAGCTGTCGCTGCCGGAGAAGTACGGCGTCCAACCGTTCGACAGCACTGCGTGCGATGGAGATCCGGGGTGACAGACCCCGTTCCAGGTCAGGACTCCGGCGACGTCGTCGAAGTACGCGGGATGGTTCGGCGCCGCCTGCCAGTTGGGGCCGTAGCTGATCCGCGTCGCGCAGGCTCCGGGGGCCGGCGAGCAGGTGGGGCTCGAGTCGAGCGCGATCACGCACTCTCTTCCCGCGAAGTAGGGCTGCCAACCATTCGAGAGCGTCGCAAACGAGTTGCCTGCCGCGTCGGCGGTGCAGGCGCCGTCCCAGGTCACCACTCCGGCGACGTCGTCGAAGTCGGAGGGATGGGTTGCCGGCCGGAGCCAGGCCGAGCCGTAGGTGACTCGGGTCGAGCACGGCTGCGGGGCGCCGCCTCCTGCTCCTCCGGCGGTGCCGCCGCCCGCACCGCCCGCACCGCCGGCGCTGCCGCCACCGGCGCTGCCGCCACCGGCGCTGCCGCCACCTGCGCTGCTACCTGCGCTGCCGCCACCTGCGCTGCCACCACCGGCGCTCCCGCCATCACCGCCGCTTCCACCTGCGGCGCTCGTTCCGGCTGGACCACACGAAGCGATCATCGCCAGCCACACGCAAATCGCAGCCGAACGTCGAAGGAGCATTGAACGGCATCATGCCGACGCGCGCGCCTGCCCGCGAACGCCGCACCGGAGCCGCGAAACCTTCGCGCCACAGCGCTGCGGCGACACCCTCACTCCGCCGGTTCAGTCAGCGCGAGCGAGAACAGGTCGACGAGCAGCTGCCGATGAGGAGCGAGCACCTCCTCCGCCTTCTTCAGCGTCGCAGGGTCGGCCGGAGTGAGGACCACGCCTTTCCCCAGCCGGCGCACGCGCACCTCGAGGCCGGCGCGAAACAGCGCGACGTTCGCGTCGCTGAGGGCGCGGGCGAGCAGCGGCGCAGTGGGCGGTGGAATCGCTGCGCCCCGGTAGGCGACGCGAAACGCGTGCACCTTCTTCCAGTCGTCGAGGTCACGGTAGGTGCCGGTCGCGACGAGGCGATCGTTGCGGAACGAGACGTCGAAGTCGCCACCACAAGGCATCCAGACGTAGGGGCCGGGGCCGAAGGACCCGCAGCTGTCCGGGTCGAGCTTCCGCACCCAGAGCGAGTAGCGCTTCTCGCCGCCGGCGAGGAAGAGGCGAAGCTCGGTGACGCCGCTCCTGGCCCCGATGAGCAGCAGTTGGTTGTTGCCGATCGCCTTCACCTCGATTCCGTCGCCGGTGAAGGTGTAGCCGCGCCACTCGCTGTTGAGGGTCAACACCTTCTGGGTCCCGACCCCGAGACGGATCTGCTCGACCCCCTCCGACAGTGGGCAGGCGGGCACGCAGTCGGCGAGCGACATCGCCAGGTTGAGCATCAGCGCGAGCATCGAGGGGCGGAGACTACCCGCCGAGGCCCACGCGCAACACCCAGAGCCCGACCGGACGGTAACGCTCCGGGCGATCGGGGCGGCCTTCGACCGCACAGATGCACTCGCTGCGCACGTGCGCCGCGAGCCTTTCGGCACGGATGATCGCAATCGGCCGCGCCGTCGAGAGGCGCGATCGGCACGGTTACTGCTGCTGCCATGCACCATGGCGCCGATAGATCCGACAGGCTTGCCGGCCGATGCGCATGCCCTGCGCTTCGCGAGCGCCGCCCCCGAGCCGAACAAGCCGGCTCCTGCTCATCCCGTTCCGAAGAGCGCGATCCAGATCGGAAAGATCTTCGCGTACTTCACGCTGCTGATCTTCGGCGCGCTGATCCTCGAGGAGATCCTGCAGGAGATCTCGAAGACCCAGTACGCCCAGGAGCTCAGCCGGGTGAGCGGCATGGCCGCTTCGATCCTCGACGCGAACAAGAACATCGACGACCTGATCGTCACCATGTTCGCGCTGTCGATCACCTTCCTGCTGATCCTTCCGGTGTCGTGGGTCCACATGATCACCAAGGGCGACGACTCCGAACCGTCGCTCACCCAGACGCTGATCGTGCTCAGCGTGATCGTGGCCGGGGTGATGCTGATGCTCGAGGACAACCTCGCGCGCGCGTTCGGCCTGGTCGGCGTCGTCGCGGCCGTCCGCTACCGCAACACCCTCAAGGATCCGAAGGACGCGGTCTTCGTCTTCCTCTCGCTCGGAATCGGGATGGCGTGCGGGTTTCAGAGCTACCACGTGGCGCTCGTCCTCAGCCTGTTCGAGTGCGCGATCCTGCTCGTGCTCTGGCTCTACCAGGCCGGAGGCCCCCGGGCCCACCACTCCGCCGCGGGCGAAGAGCCGCGGCTGGAAGCCGAGGTCGACGAGTCACGGAAGGACAAGAAGGAGCCCAACGCGATCCTCACCGTGCAGACCACCAGCGCCGCGGCGGCGCGTCAGAGCATCACCGCGGTGATGGAGCAGCAGCGCGGCAACTGGCGCCTGGTTCGAACCGAAGAGCGGCCCGATGGGACGACCCTCGAGTTCCTCGGGCGCCAGTCGCGCAAGAGCCCGCCTCCGGTGAACTACCTCGAGCAGCTGCGCAAGGCAGATCCGGCGGTGCGGCTGGTCGCCTTCCGCTCGCTACGCACCTCGGACGACTCCAACCACGCGAGCCCAACGTGAGCCTCGCCAACGCAATGCATGACCTGTTCGATCGCCCACCGCGCAACATCGGCGGCGGCGACCTGGTCTCGCGGATCCTCACCGGCGCCATCCTGATGTTGCTGACCGTGATGGTCGCGGCGGGGGCAAGGGTCTCGTATCCGCTGCTGAAGATCTCGCTGTTGACCGCGGCCGAGCTGGGCCTGGTGAGCGTGATGCTCGGCCTATTCCTCCGCTCGAACACCCACTTCGCGGGATTCCAGCTGTTGATCGCCTCGTTGAC
>JAGSPQ010000900.1 GCA_018262385.1 Myxococcaceae bacterium
CTCGCGCTGCTGCCGCTGACCTGGGCCTCGGCGCTCGGCGCGGCGTTCGGCGCGCTCGCCTTCGCCCTCGCGCGCGGTGAACGGAACAAGGCACTCGAGTCGCTGCGGCGCGCGTTCCCCCACCAGAGCGACGCCGAGCGCACCGCGCTCGCCCGCGCCTGCTTCCGCCACCTCGGCCGCAGCCTGTTCGAGCTGGTCTGCGTCGCGCAGCTCGATCGCCAGGTCGAGCAGTGGGTGCGCTGGAGCCCCCAGGATCGGGCGGTGCTCGACGCGGCGCTGGCGCGGAAGAAGGGCGTGGTCTTCGTCAGCGGCCACCTCGGCAGCTGGGAGCTGCTCGCCCGCCGCGTCGCGCTGGCCGGCTACCCGTGCCAGACGATCGCCAAGGAGACCACCGACCCGCGCACCACCGCGCTGATCGAGAAGTTCCGCGAGTCGGCGAAGCTGCGCTCGATCTGGCGCGGCCGCTCGGGAGCGGCGAAGGCGATGCTCCGCGCGCTGAAGGCCGGGCAGATCCTCGGGCTGCTGATCGACCAGGACACCGACGTGCAGTCGGTCTGGGTGCCGTTCTTCGGCCACGCCGCGAAGACCCCGCGCGCCGCCGCCGATCTCGCCCTGCGCACCGGCGCCGCGGTGGTGATGGGGTTCTGCCGCCGCGAGGCCGATGGCCGCTACCGGCTGTCGATGAAGGAGCTGCCCACCCTTGGGCTGCAGCCCGAGGCGCTCACCGCCCGGATGACCGAGCAGATCGAAGCGGCGGTGCGGGCCGCTCCCGAGCAGTGGGTGTGGATGCACCGGCGGTGGAAGTCTGCTCCGCCGCCCGCCGATTGACTCCGGAGTCAGCCGCGCGCCGGTTTCTCGCCCCCCCGACTTGAAACCATACCGGCCGATATGTTTTGAGAGGCCCGCTTGTCGGAGGCCCTCATGAACCGCGCACTGACTTCCCTGGCTCTTCTCTGCTCTGCGACCGCACTGGCCGCCAACTACCCCTCGGGCCAGGTGATGGTGGTGGAGGACACCACCGGTGCCCAGCACGATCCGGAGCAGCTGCCGCCGGCAGGGCTGATGGGCACCTCGCTGTGCCAGTTCGCCGCCAAGGGCCTCTACACCCAGTTCTCGGACCAGTACGACGGCGTGGTGATGTTCACCACCAACCCGATGAACACCCCCGAGCTCGGGATCCAGAACACGATGCTCGGCAACATCGTCCGCCAGACCGACCAGGGCATCTCGGACACCGCCTTCGTCAGCCTCGGCGGCAACCCGGCCGTCGCCTACGGCAGCCCGGCCAAGCTCAGCCAGTGCGTCTACATGGGCTCGCTGCCCCAGCTGCCCCAGAGCCCCGATGACCAGGCCACCACCCTCTTCGGCGGCTTCATCCCGCTCGGGATGGGGATCACCGGCGCCGAGCTGATGGGCCACGAGTACGGCCACCACTGGCTGCTCTGGGCGACCTACGACAAGAACGACGGGAAGGGGAAACGGTACCTGCTGCGCGGCGACACCTCGGCCAGCCCGCAGGATCCGGCCTCGCCCAACGGCCACTACAACCACTACTCCGACGCGCGCTCGGTGATGTACGGCAGCTTCGTCACCAAGACCGGCCCCGGCGCCTACAAGCTCGAGGGCGGAGTGCGGAAGTACAACCACTTCGACCAGTACTTCATGGGCCTGCGCGCCGCGAGCGAGGTCGCGCCGATGATGATCGTCGACGACGGCTCGAACTCCGATCGCGGCGCCGCGGTGCAGCCGTTCTGGCGCACCGGCGGCGGGCTGACGATGACCGGCAACGACTTCACCGTCGACATCGCCGACGTGATCCGCGCGATCGGCCCCCGGGTGCCGTCGGCGGCCACCGCCCAGAAGTGCCTGCGGGTGGCGTTCGTGCTCGTCGCCCACCAGGGCCACGTCGCCACCGCCGCCGAGATCGCCAAGGTCGACGCCTACCGCCAGCGCTTCGCCTCCTGGTGGTCGTTCGCCACCGACGGGCGCGGCTCGATGGACACCAGCCTCACCGGCCCCACTGCCCCCTGCCAGCCTTCGAGCGATGGCGGAGTGGTGGTGCCCGACGCCGGGACCCCGGGGGTCGATGCGGGGCCCGCCGACGCGGGAACGCCGGCGGTCGATGCCGGACGGATCGCCGATGCCGGCCCGCAGACGCCCGACGCCTCGGTCGCCTTCGACGCCGGCCCGCTTCCGGTCGACCCGGTCGACGCCGGCGGGCCCCCGAACAAGTGGGAGACCCTGGTTCCCAGCGAGACCAACAAGCTCAAGCCCGGCTGCGGCTGCCAGGGCGCCAACCCCGGCGTGCTGGCGCTGGTGGTGCTGCTCGGGCTCGCGCTGCGCCGGTGGCGCCTCGTGAGATGAATTAGCGCGAGGGGGGGTACGCCGCGCCGCGTTATTAGTCCGCCCTCGACGGAAGGCTTCGGCTGTTGCTACGTCGGCGTTCTATGGCCACCAGCTTTACGCCGATGTCGAAGACGTCGATGTCGGCGAAGCGCTTGAACAGCACCCCTTTGCCTTCCATCACCGGCTTGCCGGCGTAGGGCCCGATGTCGCCCAGGCCCAGCACCGCGGTCCCGTTCGACACCACCGCGACCAGGTTCCCGCGGGCGGTGTACTTGTACGAGAGGTCGGGATCCTTCGCGATCTCGAGGCAGGGGTCGGCGACGCCCGGGGTGTACGCCAGCGCGAGGTCGCGGGAGGTGGCGGTCGGCTTGGTGGGGATGACTTCGATTTTTCCGGGGCGCCCCTGCGAGTGGTAGTCGAGCGCGTCTTCTTTGCGGACCTTCTTCGACATCGGCGTAAAGCTGGTGGCCATAGAGAGCCGACCTAGCAAC
>JAGSPQ010000133.1 GCA_018262385.1 Myxococcaceae bacterium
TACGGGTTGTAGGCCGAAGGCCCGCGCGGCACCGCGGCCAGCGCCGCCGCCTGCCCGAGCGACAGGTGCGCCGCGCGCCGGGCGAAGTAGAGCTGCGAGGCGGCCTCCAGCCCGAAGGTGTTGTTCCCGAACGGAACCCGGTTCAGGTACTGGGTGAGCAGCTCGTCCTTCGACAGGTGCGCCTCGAGCCGCAGCGCCCACAGCGCTTCCTTCGCCTTGCCGAGGAAGGTGCGCTCGCGCGGGATCAGCGTCCGCGCCAGCTGCATCGAGATCGTCGAGCCGCCGGCGATGATCTTCCCTGCCTTCAAGTTCTGCCAGGCGGCGCGCACCAGCGCGGTCGGAGACACGCCGAGGTGGCCGAAGAAGCGGTGATCTTCGGCGGCGAGGAACGCGTCGCGGACGTGGGGTGGAATCTCGGCGCTCTTCAGCGGAGTCGACCGGCCGTCGGCGCTCGACTTGATCTCCCGCAGCAGCCCGCCGGTGCGATCGAGCACCCGCACCGAGGAGACCGGGCGGTAGCCGACCAGCCCTTCCGGCAGCGGAGCGGCGATGAACGCGCCGCTGACGCAGGTCGCGATCGCCGCCGCCAGGCCGACGACGCGCAGCAGAAGGCGCCAGGTCATGACCGCCCGCCCGCGCCGCAGCCCGTCCTTCGACAAGGCTCAGGATGAACGGGTTGTTTCGGGGCTCGCAGACCCCGTTCATCCCGAGAGCAGTCGAGGGACGGCTTCATTCGACGCGCTACTTCGCGCTCACCGGCGTGGGGATCACCACCTCGAACGTCCCGCCCTCGCTGCGGCCCCAGACCTCGGGCTCGTACATCAGCGTCCCGCGCGCGGGCTTGAGGATGAAGGTGCCCGGCGTGGTGGCGCGCGCGACGAAGCTCGACACGTGCACCCCCGGCGGCAGGTGGTCGGCGAACAGCACCACCTTCGAGTCGCGAGTCTCGGTGAAGTTGAACGGGGTCCAGAACCCGGTGGTCCACTGGCCGAGCTCCTCGGGCTCTTCGGCGCTGCCGCCTTCCTCGTCGTACTCGCTCTCGCCGTCGTAGCCGACCCCGCGGCCCTCTTCGCCCGGCGAGGAGGTGAGCTTCGCGGTGGTGGCCAGCGAGGTGTCGACCGGCTCGAGCCCGGCGGGCAGCGGGACCTCGATCGCCGCCCAGTGCCGCTCCTGGTTCGAGCCGACCCGCACCCGCACCCGCACCAGATCTCCGGCGTAGAACTTCAGCGCCTGCCCGCCGCCGGTGTACGGCTCGAACCACCGCTGCACGAACAGCCCGTTGTCGAGCGACGAGGTCGGCATCGCCTTCGCCGCGTACTTCATCGTCGCCGAGTAATAGAGGACCCCCGCCCCTTCCTTCTTGAAGGTCAGGTTCTGCGGCTTGCCGGTCGCGAGCTTGAGCAGCTCGGCCATCGGAACAGTCTTCGACGGAGTGGTGAGCGAGCGGCCCTCGAACTTCTGCTCGACCAGCGGGCTCGTCCCCAGCGCGACGGTGGCGTTGAAGCTGGGAGTGTCCTTCTCCTTCGTGCGCAGCACCTCGGTGAGCGCCATCAGCGAGAACGCCGCCTCCTGGGTCGAGCGCCACTTGCCGTCGCCCTGCCGCACCCCGGTGAGGTAGCGCGACATCTTCGAGACGAACGGATGATCGGGGGTGATCTGGGTGAGCGCCTGCAGCACCACCCCGGTGGTGCGGGTGTCCGAGTGCCACAAGGTGGCGTAGGTGGCAGAGCTCGCCTCCTCGAAGTGGATCCCCTTCGCCGACTCCTTGGCGTGGTTGAGGATCTCGGCCATCAGCGCGTTGGCCTGCTTGCGATCTCCGCCGGCGGTGAACATCGCGTTCGCCAGCAGCGCGCGGGAGAACAGCGAGAGCTTCTCCCGCCGGGCGTAGAGCTCGGGGTAGGTGCTGGCCTTCGCCTTCTTGTTGCGGCCCAGCACGTAGGCGGCGAACACCCGCACCTCGTCGGGGCAGCCCAGCTCGCACGCGTGGCAGCCGCCGCCGACCACCTTGGTGAGGAAGGATTCCGCGCGGGCGATCTTGTCGGCCGGCACCGCGAACCCGACTTCCTTCGCCCGCGAGAGCGCCATCGTGGCGTACGCGCTCTGCCAGCTCGACGCGCAGGTCGAGGTCGCCCAGTAGCGGAACGCGCCGTCCTCGTCCTGCAGGTTGAGGATCGAGCGGACGGTGCTGGCGATCACCTTGTCCGGATCCTTCTCCCCGCCGACGTCGAGGGTGTCGAACAGGTAGGTGCGCAGCAGCGCGTTGAGCTCGTTCTCCTGCGCCTGCTTCTTCGCGTTCGGCCCCGGCCAGGGAATCCCGAACTGCCCGGCGATCTCGCGCATCGCCACGAACGGGACCAGCCGCGACGCCTGCTGCTCGAGGCAGCCGTAGGGGTACTCGACCAGCTGCTGGAAGCCCTTGCCGAAGTTGCCGAGCGAGGTCGAGGCCAGCGTCACCTCGAGCCCGCCTTGATCCTCGTACACATCCTTCGGGGGCGTGATCCCCTCCACCCGGCTGTCGGTGGTGTCGCCGTAGGTCGCCACCGTCTCGAGCGCGCTCGGCAGCTCGATCGGGAGCTTGTGCTCGACCCCGTCGGTCTCGGCCCCCTTCACCGCCTTGAACCGGAAGGTCGCGATCCCCGGCTTGTCGGCGATGAAGGTGAAGCGCACCTCGCGCGGCGCGCTGGGCGAGACGGTGACCTGCTGCTGGGCGGCGCCCTCGACGCTGGCGCCCTCGACGGTGGCGCTCACCGTCACCTGGGCGGCGGTGTCGTCACCCTTGCCGGACAGATCGTGCAGGTGCACCACCACTCCGGCCTCGAACTTGTCGCCCACCCGCGCGAAGCGGGGCATCGCCGGCAGCGCGAGCACCGGCTTGTTCACCAGCAGCTCGCTGGTGCCGGAGCCGAAGCGCTCCTGCTGGGTGACCACCACCGCCATCAGCCGGAAGGTGGTCAGGTTGTCGGGCAGCTTGAACTTCGCGGTCGCGGTGCCGCCCTTCGCCTCGAGCGCGGGCAGCCACAGCGCGGTGGTCTTGAAGTTGCTGCGGAAGCCGCCGCCTTCCGAGATGCCGCCGCCTCCGCCCTGGGGCTGCCCCTTCTCGCCGTAGTTGCGGCGCCGGACCAGGTGCAGCAGCGGCTCGCCCAGCCGCACCGACAGCGGGCGGTCGGGGAAGATCGCCGCGATCGGATCGGGCGTCTCGTAGGCGGTCAGCCGCAGCACTGCCTCGTCGACCGCGTAGAGGGTGACCTCGCCGTCGTGCGCCTTGCCGTTGGAGTCCTTCACGTCGACGGTGACGGTGACCTCTTCGCCCGGGCGGTAGGCCGCTCGGTCGGCCTTGACGCTCACCGCCAGCCGCTTGGTCTTCTTCTCCACCGCCAGCTTCACCAGGCCGATCCGCGCCGCGGGACGGCCGGGATCATCGCCGGTCTCGATCCCGCCCTTCGCCACCCGCGGATGCACCAGCACCACTCCGGCGAAGACGTTGGGCACCATCTCCTCGGTGATCGGGATCTCGACCGCGGTGACGCTGCCCTTGAGCTTGAGCGGGCGCCGCTCGAGCACCCCCTCGCGCTCGACGGTCAGCACCCCGATCGCCTCGGGGTACGGCGACTTGATCAGCACCTTCGCCACGTCGCCCACGTCGTAGCTGGGCTTGTCGACCACCAGCTCGATCCGATCGGTGTCGTTGCGCTGCCAGGCGACGAACTCGTCCCCGGTCGCGTAGATCCCCAGCGACGATCGGTGCCGCCGGCCGCCGTCGTCCTTCACCGCCGCGGTGACGATGAAGAAGCCCGCGCTCGCCGGAGTGAACTTGCACGGCACCGCCGCGTCGCCGCTGGTGAGCCTGCACTTGTGGACTTCTTTTTCCTCCGGCTCGCTCACGGTGCTGAAGCCGCCGGTGGCGTCCTTCTTCTTCACCGACTTCCAGGTGCGCGCGTTGATCGCCACCTCGAGCGCCCGGCCGGGCACCTTCTTCCCCTCGGTGTCGGTCACCACCGTGTCGAGCGAGACCTCGGTGCCGACCTTCAGGAACCCGCTGGTCGAGCGCAGGCCGACGTAGAACGAGGCGGGGTGGACGGTGACGCTGGCCTGGCCGGCCACCGACTGGCGGTTGACGTCTTCGACCTCGGCCTCGAGGGTGTAGTCGAAGGGCTTCTCGCCGGGCGCCTCGACCTTGCCGGCGTGAATCGCCAGCGCGCCGGAGGTGTCGACCCGGCCTTCCCCCGCGGCGAAGAAGCCCGCCGACGCTTCCGGCTCGCGATCGTCCCACCACCAGGTCTCCTGGGCGAAGGTGAAGTCGGGCGCCGAGGCGGCGCGGAAGGAGGACGAGCTGCGGTTGACGCTCCACTTCACCTTCGCGTCGCTCATCGCTCCGCCGAAGAGGTAGCGCGCGAACACCTTCGCCTCGAGCAGGTCGCCCATCACCAGCGAGCGCTTCGCCGCCTCGAGGTCGACCTTGAACTGCGGAGCCCGGTACTCCTCGACCCGGAAGGAGCCGTTGGCCTCGATCTTCCCGGTGGGCGCGCTGCCGCTGGCGCTGACCCCCCAGTAGCCGAGCGGCGCCTCCTTCGGCAGCACCGCCTGGATCGCGAAGGTGCCGTACTTCGAGACCTTCACCGTCTGGGTGTTCACCTTCTCGCCGTGCGAGTCGGTGATGGTGACGGTGAGCTGCGAGCCTTCCGCGGGAGCCCGCAGCTCGCCGACGGTGCGGTAGCGGATCACCCCCTTGAGGTAGGCGGTGTCGCCCGGCCGGTAGATGCCGCGATCGGCGAACACGAACGAGGCGCTGGTGGGCGCTTCGCCTTCCCAGCCCTGCGCGAGGCCGAACTCGTACGGCTCGACCCCGCTGCTCCAGGTGTTGGCGGTGAAGCTCAGGTCGCCGTCCTTCGCGGCGGTGATCAGCGCGAAGGGGTACTCCCACTGGTACTGGGGGTTGCTCAGCTTCAGCTCGACGGTGCCGGGGGGATCCGCGAAGCCACTGGCGTCGGTCTTGCCGGCCCACTTCACCCCGCCCTGCTCGTCGTAGAAGGTGACGTCGGCGCCTTCCACCGGCGCGCCGGTCGACAGCCGGGTCACCCAGACCAGCGACTTCTTCGGCGCCACCTTCACGTGCGCCGCCAGGTCGGTCACCTGCGCCAGCTGCAGGTACCCTTCCTTCGGCTTGTACTCGAGCTGATCGGAGTTGACGCTCACCAGCGCGACGCCGGTCTTCGAGTCGCCGAACACCTTCGCCAGCTCGAGCGGATGTACCCGGGCGTGGTTCCACGCGTACTTGATCTCCTGCCGCTCGGTGAAGTCGGGGGCCCGGGTCAGCACCGCCTTGTCGTCGTAGGCGGGGCGCGCGACCGCCCGCACCAGCTCCTCGGTGGTCAGCTTCCACATCTTCACGTCGAGCGACTTGAGGTTGCTCACCTCGACCGGCAGCTTCGGCGGCTCGTTCGACGCCTCGACCAGCCCGAGGTAGCCGCCGGTGACCAGCGCGGGCGCCAGGTCACTGAAGGCGACCGCGCCCTTGAAGCCGGCCGGGTCCGTCTGCCCGAAGACGTCGGCGGCGCCGGGGGCGATCTCGAGCTGGTACCTGGTGCCCGGGCGCCACTTGCCCTGCAGCCGCACCACCGGGTTGCTGCCGTCGCCCCCGTAGCGGGTGGAGCGCGACTCGTCCCAGTTGATCTCCACCGGGGGAGTGATCTTCAGCTTGTCCTTCAAGCTCGCGAGGTCGACCTCGTTCGAGGCGGTCAGCACCATCGGCCCCCACGGGCAGCGGTAGTCGCCGCGGCCGCACGGCAGCACCTCGAGCAGCTTGAGCGGGCCGTAGGTGCGCCAGGCGATCGGCTGGGGCGGCTTGAGCTTGTTCGGCCCATCCTCGCCGTGCAGGTCGGGGTCGAGCTTCAAGCTGATCGCGGTCGCGAGCGGAAACGGCTTCTCGGGAGCGAGGGTGTAGCGGACCTGGCTGTTCTTCCAGCCCCGGCGCTCGTCGCTCAGCGGCTCGACCCGGCGGCCTTCTTTCTGCGCCTTCTCCATCTGCTCGCGCCGCTCGTCGGCGATCGAGGTGCGCTTCATGATCTGCACCCGCCACGGCTTCCCGTCGACCTCGAACTTCGCGGCGGCGACCAGGTCGGCGTCCTTCACCGGCTGGTTGAAGAGGAGGGTGATCGGCTGGTCGGCCTTCAGCCAGCGGAAGTCGCGCTCGGGAGCGACCTGCTGCAGCTCGAGCGCCGGGGTGTTGAAGGTCCACTGCACCTCGTGCTTCAGCTCGCTGCCGTCGAGCGCCTTGAGGCCCTTGAACACGGTGACGGTGAAGGTGGTCGACATCGGCACCAGCCCTTCGGGGACGAACTCGGCGGAGGCCGAGCCGAGCCAGCGCCACTCGCCCTTCAGCGCCGGCTCGATCTTCGCGAACGGCCTGGCGGCGTCGGCCGCGCGCTGGGCCTCGACCTGCTCGAGGCTCTTCACCGGCCGGGTGAAGGTGACGGTGGGCCGCACCTCGCCCGGGACATCGCCGGTGGGACGCTTGGCGGCAACCGCGAGCTCCTGGCCGGCTCCGGGCAGCGACTCGGCAGAGACGTCGAGCGGCGGAGGCGCCGGCAGCGGCTGGAGGTCGAGCCCAGACGGCTGCTTCGTCGGGTCGACCTGGTCGGTCGGGGTCGTCTTCTTCTCCCCGCAGGTGCAGGCGGCGAACAGCAGCGCGGCGGCGAAGCAAAGGACGACGGGCTTGTGGCTCACGAGGCACCCCCAGGGCGTGAAGACGCGTCGGGGGTTGTACCTTCAGCTGGGCACCCGGGTGCTGAATTCCTGAAGCCGCGCTCAGCGCTTCGGAACCCCGAACGAGTTGTCGCGGAAGTCGGCGTAGGCCTGCTGAATCTGGGCCGCGGTGTTCATGATGAAGGGGCCGTTGACGATCACCGGCTCGCCCAGCGGCGCCGCGCTCACCAGCACCAGGTGGCAAGGCTGGCCACAGCTGAGCAGCAGCGGCTCTGAGATCTTGCTCGAGAAGTGGACCACGTCTCCTGGGCGGGCGGGGTGCGGGCCGAGGACGGGCTCGCCTGCCGCGACGTACACCACCCCCAACTGTCCCGAGGCGACCGGCAGCGCCAGGCTCGCGCCGGCCTCGAGCCGCAGGTCGAGCACCTGGGCCGGAATCGCGGCCTGCGCACCGCCGAGGACCCCGTCGAGCTCACCGGCAACCACCCGGATCTTCGCCCCCGGCCTTTCCACCGTTGGCACCTGGGCCGCGGCGAGGGTCTGAAAGCGCGGGGCGCACAGCTTCTGGTCTGCCGGCAGGTTGAGCCACAGCTGGATCATGTGCGCTTCGCCTTCGCCCTCGGCCATCTCGGCGTGCAGCACTCCGCTGCCGGTGGTGATCCACTGCACGTCTCCCGCGGTGAGGATCCGCTTCTCTCCGTAGGTGTCGGCGCTGAGCACCTCGCCGGCGAAGACCAGGGTCACCGTCTGGAAGCCGCGGTGCATGTGCTCGACGTAGCCGCCGGGCGCCTGCATCCAGTCTTCGACGAAGGAGAGCAGCGGGTTGAGCGCGGCCGCGCGGTCGGTGCCAAAGGCGACGCGCTTGCGCATCGTCCCGTCCTGGCGCTGGGGCATCATCCGGGCCTGCTCGAGGCGAGTGAGAAGAAGCATGGGCCGCGGCTCTTAGCGCGCAACCAGGGCCCCAGGGGACGGCGCGAAGCCGCCACCGTGGAGCCCTCGGAACGACCCGGGCTGCGCGCGACTACTTCTTGAGCGTGCG